>JANQIS010000258.1 GCA_028282045.1 Gammaproteobacteria bacterium | reverse complement strand
TGCCTTAGCATGATCCAATAAGGTAGCACCATGGGGTGGTATGGCATAATCACGCCGATTGGCAGTACGCTCATATTGGCCAGCCTGCCCAATAAAAGGCCGTGCAATAACGCGACCAATATTATACTCATCGACTAATTGGCGGGCAATTTCACAAATACGGTATAAACGTTTCAGGCCAAAGATTTCTTCATGCGCACCAACCTGAAACACACTATCTGCTGAAGTATAAACAATCGGCTTGCCGCTACGCACATGTTCATCGCCCAGTTCATTGATAATTTCTGTACCTGAGGCATGTTTTAAGCCCAACACGCCTGGCAGTTGAGCTTGCTCAATAAACGTCTCGATTAACGCATCAGGAAAACCTTGATCAAAGTAACCCCAGGTAAAATCTACTGGAAGACCTGCCATTTCCCAATGACCACTGGGTGTATCTTTGCCCAGGCTTGCTTCACTGGCCACACCATAACAGCCAATAAGCGGTCCATCACCGATGGGGTGAGCTAATGATTTACCACTACTCAACTCATAAGCAGCGCTCAATCCTAATTGATGCAAATGCGGCAAATGCAAAGGTCGGTTATTCTGAGCACAATAGGCAACGATGTGTCCAAAAGTATCTGCTCCTTGATCGCCAAAGGCTGGTGCATCAGGAGCCTCGCCAATACCAAAGGAATCAAGCTCCAGGATGATCGCACGCATGGTTAGCCCACAACTTTAAGCGGCTTAACTGCACCTGTTTGTAGCAAGTCACGCATCTTAGCTTGGATCATCTCAATAGCAATACGGTTCTTACCACCATGTGGCACAATAATATCAGCATAACGCTTTGATGGTTCAATAAACTTTAAAAACATAGGACGCACGGTGTTCTCATACTGAGTTATCACCGATTCCATAGTGCGCCCACGCTCCAAAACATCACGCTTTAAGCGACGGATAAAGCTAATATCCATTGGTGTATCAACAAAAATTTTAATATCCGTCAATTCACGTAACTGCGCATCATTCAATAACAATATCCCCTCTAACACCACAATACGTTGTGAGGAGGTCACTGCACGGGCTTTTTCAATACGCCGATGCGTAGCATAATCGTAAATAGGTACTTCAATCGACTTGCCCGCTTTCAAGGCCTGCAGATGCGATACGAGTAAATCGTGATCGAAGGCATTGGGGTGGTCATAGTTTAAATGCTGTAGTTCCTCAAAGCTCATATTAGAGTGATCTTTGTAGTAGGAGTCTTCTGTAATCACCGTCACATACTCAGAACCCAGCTCATCCACAATAGTATGCGATAACAAACTTTTACCGGAACCTGATGCCCCTGCAACAGCAATGACAATCAAATCACTCCCCATAACTCTAACCTCCCTTTTTGGCAATTCGGCACAGCAGTTTCCAAATGCTGTTTAAGCTGTGCTTGCGTTGCTTTAAAATTAATATTACCTACGAACAAGGTAACCACAGGTTCTTACCTTAATCGGCTAACAGATAAAGTTGCTATATTATATCGTTACTGTGATAGGAAAACCACGCACTTATATAAAAAAACCGCCTGAACGGCGGTTTATTTAGTAGGAAAAAACTAACTTTCTTGCTTGCGTTTCTTGGCCATTTGTGAGAACGAGCCATACTTTTTCATAAAACCACCCACACGGTTCTCTGAATCAAGCAGCTTTTGCTTGCCAGTATAGAATGGATGGCAGTTAGAACACACCTCAATCTGCAACTCGCCTTTAAGCGTTGAGAAAGTTTTAAAGCTGTTACCACAACTACAAGTTACACTAATTTCATTAAAATCAGGATGAATATCTTTTTGCATGGCGGTTACCTCATTATGCTGCCGCCACTTAAGTCGGATTATTCCACTTAGCACGGCCAGCGCCAAATTACTTTGTCGCGCGGATTATACGGGGAGTTAATGCTTAACGCAAGGTTGCGTGCACTTGCATCACATCAATTTAAAGTCAACCTTACGTGCGGCAGTATTCACTTGGGCAACCTGCACTGCTACTGCATCGCCTAAGGAAAACTTCCGTCCGCTGCGCTCACCAATCAGTTGCTGCGAAGTCTCATCAAAACGATAGTAATCCTTATCCAGGCTAGTAACATGGACCAACCCATCAACGAACAAATCATTTAATGTGACGAAGAAACCAAACCCGGTGACACCTGAAATCACCCCATGGAGCACATCTCCTACATGTTCTTCAATATAAATACACTTAAGGGTGGCACAAACATCACGTGTAGCCTCATCAGCACGACGCTCTGTCATAGAGATATGTTGAGCATAATCATGTAATGTTTTCAGCTCATAACGCATTGCACCTGGTGTTTGCACCGCCACACAAGACTTAATAATCCGATGCACTAATAGATCGGCATAGCGGCGAATCGGCGAAGTAAAATGCGTGTAAGCATCATAAGCAAGACCAAAGTGTCCGGTGTTATCCGGTGAATATTCTGCCTGTGTCAGGCTACGCAACATAACACTTTGAATCACATCGGCATCTTCACGCTGACTGGCTAACTGTAATACTTCATTAAAATCTTGAGGTTGCGGATCATCGCCACCTGGCAGGCTGAGGCCGCGCAACATCAGAAAGGCCCGCAGCTCTTCTAGTCGGCCTCGTTTAAGACCCTGGTGCACACGAAAGATACCTGGGACCTTATGCTTTAACAGCAAGTCCGCTGCTGCCACATTAGCCTGTAGCATACATTCTTCAATTAATTGATGGGCAATGTTACGCTCTCGGTGATCAATCGTTCTGACATGGCCTTGTGAATCCAGGGTAATCATCGGTTCAACAGTATCAAAACTCAACGCACCACGGACTTGGCGGCGCTGATACAACACTTGGAATAAATGATACAATGTGCTGACATTGCGCTGTGTCTGCTTGGTGATTTTATCTCCCACAATTGGTTCAGCACGTCGATCGCCAGCTAGAAAAGCGGCCACATACTCATAAGTCAGCCGCCCCTGCGAACAGATCACAGCCGGATAGAAACGGTATTGCTGACGCTGCCCCTGGGCACTAATAGATATCTGGGCCACCATAACCAGACGATCCACATGCGGGTTTAACGAGCACAGACCATTAGATAACTTTTCTGGCAACATAGGCACCACAAAGTCAGGAAAATAAACCGAATTACCCCGCTTTTGTGCTTCTTTATCTAATGCCATATCAGGCTGCACATAGTGAGACACATCAGCAATCGCCACCCAAAGCTGATAACCACCATCGGCTTGTTGCTCGGCGTAAACAGCATCGTCAAAATCACGCGCATCCTTACCGTCAATGGTGACAAACGGCAAGTGACGCAAATCCTCACGCGCCTGACAATCCATCTGAGTAATGCTATCGGCAAACTGACTGGTCTCACCCACTACTGCGCGCGGCCACTCATTGGGGATTTGAAAGGTCTCAATTGCCTCATCAATAATGATCGGTGCCGATAACTTATCGCCCAGAACACTGATTACTTTACCTATGGCCGGAAAGTGACGGTCAGGATATTGCGTAATGGCTACCAATACCAATTCATCATCTACTGCACTAAGCGTATCCTCTGGTAACACCATCACTTCGTGATTGACGCGCACATCTTCTGGCACTACAAAGCAGCCATCAGGATCACAATAAAATCGTCCCACTAATGTCTTGGTGCGATGCTCGAGGACTTTAACAATCACAGCCTCAACACGCCCATGCGCCCCCGGGCCACTAATGCGCACCTGTACGATATCACCTGGAAAAATTTGGCTCATATAGCGCGGTGGTATGCGCAACGCCTGACCGTCTATTAAAACCTTAGCAAAACCATCTTTGTTAACGATGACTTCACCCATACGCAATTCTGCTTCATCGACTAAATGATAACGCCCTTCCTGATCACACACTAACTGACCATCACGCACCATAGCACGCAGACGCCGGCGCAGTGCTTCGCCCTGTTTTGCATCATCATACTGCAACGCTTTGGTCATGTCGGTCGCTTTAAGGCCAACGCCGTGATCTTTAATCAGCGCGATCAAATGCTCACGGCTGGCAATGGGGTCTTCATAGATAGCAGCTTCACGGGCTTTAAAAGGATCTTTCTTTTGATATTGCTTAACCATGAGTACCCAAATCGGCAATGCCTTGTATTTCCACTTTAGCAGCTTTAGGCAAGGCAGCTACCTCAACCGCCGCCCGCGCAGGGTAAGGTTCAGCAAAATAACTTGCCATGACTTCATTCAATGTACTAAAACAGCTTAAGTCAGTAAGATAGATTGTCAGTTGCACGATATTACTCAGCTCACCACCAGCAGCATTCACTACGGCCTTAAGGTTTTTAAATACCTGATGGCACTGTGCAGCAAAGTCATCACTGACCATATTCATGGTTTTAGGGTCTAAGGGAATCTGTCCTGAAACATACAGTGTGCCATGGCTATTAACCGCCTGGGAGTAAGTTCCAATTGCCTGGGACGCATCAGTAGTTTGGATGATTGTTTTCTCTGTCATTATCATTATCTCTCATTGTATGTTGACGCGCAATGCGCATAATAAATGGTAGCTTGCGAATGCCACGCATCAGACGTGCTAACTGTTGACGGCCCGCCACCATAACCTTGAGTAATAGAATGCCATATTGGTCTTGGATTTCAAGGATATCTAAACCACGAATATCCACTTCAGTACGCTCAACTTCTTCGGCAATCCTGGCCAACACCCCTCGCTGATTCAATGTCTCAACACGCAGTAAGACAGCAAACTGACCATGAATATCATCTGCCCAACGCAACGGAATCACACTGTTTTCCGGTAGGTTTATTGATTCATGATGCAAGATGGCGCAATCGACACAGTGGACTTCAATGCCGCTGCCCTTGCGGATAATGCCACGCACATCATCACCTGGAATCGGATAGCAACATTGAGCAAACGTCAGATTCATTCCTTCCGAGCCGTGAATTAATAACCCCTGGGTTTCCAGTGGCATCTCGGTTTGTACATGATCAATGGCATTGATAATCTGCTGCGCAACCAAAGGGGCTGAACGCTCCCCAAGACCGATTTCACTCAGTAATTGCTTTTCATCTGCCACTTCAAGTTCTTTATACACTGCTTGCTTAACAGCATCTTTAATCGTATCCCAACTCAACTCGTATTGTTCTAAAGAAAAATCTAATAGGCGCGCGCCCAGGCGTTGTACCTCATGCTCACGTCGCGATTTAAGAAAATGACGTATGGCACCTTTGGCTTTCCCTGTTACAACGAAATTAAGCCAGGCAGGATTTGGCAACGATTGTTGATCCGTTTTAATCTCTACTGTCTGGCCATTAGAGAGCACAAAACTTAACGGCACCAGACGGCGATTGACACGCGCTGCAATGCAATGATTGCCAATCTCAGTATGCACCGCATAGGCAAAGTCCACCGGCGTGGCGCCTTTGGGCAGCTCCATAATATCACCCTGTGGTGTAAAGACGTATACCTCATCGGGATACAAATCGATTTTAACGTTTTCAATAAACTCAATAGAATCATCTGACTGACGCTGCATATCCAGTAGCTGGCGCAGCCATTCACGGGTTTTCACTTCGGTAGCGCTGGCAAAACCTGATGTCTTATATAACCAATGTGCAGCAATACCGTTCTCAGCCATGCGATCCATCTGGGCAGTACGGATCTGAATTTCAATCGGAACGCCATGAGGGCCAAACAAGGTGGTATGTAATGACTGATAACCATTGGCTTTAGGGATGGCAATATAATCTTTAAAGCGCCCTGGCACTGGCTTGAACACACTATGTACCGCGCCTAAAAGACGATAACAATCCGGCAGATCCCGTGCAATCACCCGATAGCCATACATGTCCATAATTTCAGAAAATGTAATCGCCTTAAGGCGCATCTTGCGATAAATACTGTAAGTGCGTTTTTCCCGACCGGTAATATTCTGTGGCGAAACACCATAGGCTTGCAGGGTATGGGCCAGGACTTCTTTAATTTTTTCAAACAGTTTGCGCCGACTGCCTTGAGCCACTTCAACACGACGTTTCAATACACGATAACGCATAGGATACAGAGCTTGAAAACCCAAATCCTGAAAGACTGTTTTGAAATGATTCATCCCCAGACGATTGGCAATGGGCGCATAAATCTCTAAGGTTTCTCGTGCAATGCGTCGGCGCTTATCTGGGCGCAATGCGCCTAGCGTTTGCATGTTATGATAACGATCAGCCAATTTAATGATGATGACACGGATATCTTCCACCATTGCCAACATCATTTTGCAAAAGTTCTCTGCCTGAGCCTCTTCTTTAGACTGGAAAGAAATTTTAGTCAGCTTAGTAACACCGCGCACTAATTCAGCAACTTTCTCGCCAAACAACACAGCAATATCTTCTGCACTAACCTGAGTATCTTCCACCAGGTCATGCATCAGTGCTGCCATAATGGTTTCTTTATCCATATGCAGATCAGCCAGGATGCACGATACTGCCACTGGGTGAGTGATGTAAGGCTCACCCGAACTACGAGCTTGTTGCTCATGAGCATCTGCAGCAAACAGATACGCCTGAGCAATCAAATCAATCTGCTTTTTAGGAAGATATTTAGAAAGCCGTTGCAATAATTGCCAAAATAGAAACACTGTATAAGTTAACTCTTAGTCATCACTGATGATGGCATTAGGGTCTACAGTTCCTCCTGCAATTTCACGCAATGCCATCACAGTGGATTTATCATTATCCCAAGGCAAAGTTGGCTCAATACCTGAACGCATCAACTGGCGCGCACGTTTGCTGGCGATCAGCACCAAATCAAAACGGTTTTCAACTTGTCCCAAGCAATCTTCTACTGTTACACGTGCCATAAACTATCTCTCCAGTATTATTGGCGTTGAATGTTCCTATTTTATCCCAATCCTGTCAAGCTGCCAATCAATGACCCAGCAAAAAAGCCATTACAATCCCTCAAATAGCTGTTTAATCAACTGTGCATGCTGATAGGCTTGGCAAGCAGTCCTCAAACGCCCCACCTGTATAATCGCCAATAAATCTGCCAAAGCCTGATCAAAATCATCATTAACAATAACGTAATCTGCTTCTTGATAATGTTGCATCTCAGATTTAGCCTGCGCCATACGCAAGGCAATCACCACTTCATCATCCTGGCCACGTTTCTCCAACCGCTGACGCAGGGTATTAATTGAAGGCGGTAATAAAAAGATACTAATCGTATTGTCAGGAAACTGCTCACGTATCTGCTGCGCACCCTGCCAATCAATATCCAACACAATATGATGTCCACGGCCAATAATCGCCTCAATCGACGTTACTGAAGTACCATAATGGTGATCAAACACTTTGGCATGCTCTACAAATTCACCCTTAGTGATCATCTCATGAAAGTATGCTTCATCAACAAAGAAGTAATCACGGCCATGTTGCTCATCAGACCGTCTCATGCGCGACATGGCCGTGATTACTTCTTTGTTGATGAAGCATACTTTCATGTGATGATCACTAAGGGTGAATTTGTAGAGCATGCCAAAGTGTTTGATCACCAT
>JANQIS010000075.1 GCA_028282045.1 Gammaproteobacteria bacterium | reverse complement strand
GATGGCAAACAACACCACCGTCATTGCGCTACTTGATAGCGCAATCCAGATAGGGGCAAAGCCAATTTAAAGTGCTGTGCGCTTGGCTGGATCCCGTGGTCAAGCCACGGGATGACGGGTGAAGAGACCATGGGATGACGAATGAAGGGCCGCGCAATGGCAAACGAAGCACCTACGATGACAAATGAAGAGCAACACGACGACGAATGAAATACAATAGGATAACAAGCAGGAGAGTAACACGATGAACAACCCCCAACCCAAACGTGTGATGTCGATCTTCTCGTTGGTGATGATCAACGTGATTGCTGTGGACAGTTTACGTAGCCTACCCTTTGGTGCCAAATATGGCTTTAGTATTGTGTTTTATTATCTGCTGGCAGCGCTGTTATTCTTCATCCCCACTGCATTAGTTGCCGCAGAGCTGGCCACCGGCTGGCCTAAGCGCGGAGGGATTTATGTATGGGTGCGAGAAGCTTTTGGCGTGCGTTGGGGGTTTTTCACCATCTGGTTACAATGGATTTACAATATTTGCTGGTATCCTGCCATTATGTCAATGCTGGCCGCCACCATTGCTTATATGATTAATCCGGCGTTGGTACACAGCAAAGCTTATATGCTCAGTGTGGTGTTTATCCTGTTTTTTAGCACTACGCTGGTCAATCTGTTCGGCATGAAAGTCTCCAGTCGAATAACCAATTTCTCGGCTATGATCGGCTCGATTGTTCCTATGTTGCTGATCACCTTGTTGGGCATCTGGTGGGTTGGTGAAGATCAGCCGATTCAGATTCAGATGACCTGGCACAGTTTTTTTCCACACATCGCTAACTTGGGGGTATTGGTACTGATGACCAATGTGCTCTATAGCTTGGTAGGCATGGAGATGTCAGCCATTCACGCCCAGGAAGTAAGCAACCCACAACGCAGTTACCCCAAGGCATTGTTCTGGTCAGCGGTGATTATCCTCATTACCTTGATCGGTGGCAGCCTGGCGATTGCCATGGTGATCCCGGCTAAAAAAATTGAGCTACTAACCGGCATGCTGGAGCTGTACTACACCTTCTTTCAGGCCCACCACATTCCCTGGATGACGGTGGTGATCGGCATTTGTATTATTATCGGCGGCTTTGGTGGCGTTGGCGCCTGGGTGCTAGGCCCCAGCAAAGGCCTGATGGTCGCGGCAGCCGATGGTGCTCTGCCGGGTTGGATTGCCAAAACCAACCGCTTTGAGGCGCCGGTAGCGGTATTGTGTTTGCAGGCGGTGATCTTCACTATTATCTGTGGGGTGTTTTTGCTGATGCCGACGGTTAACAGCTCTTATTGGATTTTGTCAGACATTACCGCCATTTTATCATTGATCAGCTACGTGATGATGTTTATCGCTGCCATTGTATTGCGTTATAAGGCGCCTGATACGCCGCGCGCTTATCGCATCCCCGGCGGCAATTGGGGCCTGTGGCTTGTGTGTGTTATCGGCCTGTTCAGTTGCCTGGCTACCATTTTTATCGGCTTTGTACCACCGAGCACGATTAATGTGGGCAGCATCAGCCAATACGAATGGCTATTGGGTGGCGGTGTTGCGCTGTTTTGCCTGATACCGTTTATCATTAACCGCTTTTACAAGCGATAGCGCTGATCAAATGCTGCATACGCTGCAACGCACTCCAACTGCTTGCCCAGCACCATCACCTTAAAGCGCTCACCCATCTGATCGGGCATAATCAGGCGGCGCATATGCAGGGCTGTGGCAGCGGCTTGATCAGGCTGCTGAGCCACGGCGGCCTGATAGAAGCGCTCCAGGTCAGCGGCCAATAAAAATTGTGCCTGAGTGGTATAACAAAGCAATGCCAGGTCAGCATGTTGAGCCGCCACTGCAAGCTGAGTGAAATCAACGTGGGCAGTAATGTCTTGTAAGCCAGGATAGACGAAAGGATCGCTGTGGCCATGATGGCGATAATAACACATCAAGGTGCCATCACTGTGTTGCGCATGGTAATAGTCAGCTTGGTTATGTCCATAATCAATCCACAGCATCATGCCTTTATGTAAGCAAGCTGACAGGCTGCGCAACCAGGCCCTCATCTGCGGGCGCACTTCTGAACGATAGCCTTGCGGCCACTGTGAGCGTAACTGCGGATCAATATCTAATAGCGCCTGACGCACATCCTCATCGGGCTGCTCGAGCGCATGCCACACCAGGCGATCATGATGGTAGTCCACCCCCATTTCAATTAGCTGGTTTTCATGCCAACCAAAGCGATGCACCGGCATGGCATCAATCACTTCGTTACCGAAAATCACGCCCTCAAATGGTGTATCAGGTAAGTGTTTAAGCCACGTCACGCGCTCAAGCAAATGCTCACAACGCTGGGCGAGCAAGTCACGTTGGCGCTGCTGCAATTCACCACTGACATCGAGGATGTAATAGGTATGCGGCAATGCCTGCTGTGCTTCCAGTGCCAGTAAAATCTGGCTGGCCAGAATACCGCTACCGGCACCCAGCTCCATCACCACCGGTTGTTGACATTGTGCCAGCACGCCCTGAATGTGCCGGGCGATACAACAGCCAAATAGCGCAGACAGTTCCGCTGCCGTGATATAATCACCTTCAGCACCAAATTTACGACAGCCATTAACGTAATAACCCAATTGCGGCTCGTAGAGCACCGTGTGCATATAATCATAAAAGGATAATGGACCGCTGGCTTGAATACGCTCAATGATAAGATCAATCAACTGCTGACTGACGCCAATAGCATCACCGCCAGGCTGTGCTAGCGTGGCATTCATGCACGGGCCTGTCGATAGAGCGTAATAGACACATCTGCCACGCCATCAATAATATGTGGCTTATGTAAGGTGAGTTGTATCCACTCAAGCTGAAAACGGGTCAGCAAATCCTGCGCCACGTGATGTGCCAAGGTTTCAATCAGTGCATCGCTGCGTTGCGCCACCAACTCACGCACACGGGCAACCACCTCAGCATAATCCACCGTGTCGGTGACATTATCCTGCATGGCTGCATGACTTGCTGCGGTAGGCAATTGCAGGTCAATTAACAAAGCGCGCGGTGCATTGCGCTCCCAATCATACACACCAATAACACCTTCACACTGGATGCCTTGCAGACAAATGATGTCATTTTCAATTATTGCACTTGATGGGCTTTGCTTCATTTTCATCGTCATTTTTTAAGTCTATAATGAGTCTAACATGAAATCGGCTCAGCGAATATTATGATGAAATCCGTCTTACTTATCACGGCTTGTTCGGCGTTATTATGTAGTGCTACTACTTATGGTTTGGATTGGAATGATGCAATTTATTTCGGCTATGGCACCGGCTGGCAGCAAACCCAGTTCAACACCACTGCCAAAGTGGCTTCCAGTGGCAGTTTGGATGATAAGTTCAGTGGCAACAGTGGCGCATGGTTGAACAACCTTTATTTTGGGGTGTCTAATCAGGCCCTACAAGGTTGGTATTGGGGCGTGGAATTAAATGCCAACTATACCAATGCGCGGGCATTGACCGTCCACACCACTTCAACCCGGGCACAGACGCATAACATTGCCGCTAAAGCTCAGTGGAATGCTGACCTCGATTTCTTATTCGGCCACAGTTTCGATAGTCAAAACCATTGGTTAGGCTATGTCAAAGCCGGCCCGTCAGTGATGAGTATGCGGGTTGATTATAAAGCTAACGACAGCAGCAGCGGTGCGCAATTGGCTAAAGCGAATGCCGCCAAAACTATTGTGGGCGCCTTGTTTGGCATGGGGACACGTTATGACCTGACTTCTCACTGGCTGGTTGGTCTGGAGGGTGATTATATTTACTATCCGGATCAAGGCATCAGCAAAGAAGTGGGTTACAACGGGACGGATAATTCCAGCAAATTTGAATTCAACCCGAGCTTGTTCCAAGTTAAAGCAACCATTACCTATCGATTTTAAAGCGTCTTATCTTCCTGAAAAATGTCACGAAAAAATTAAAATAATACTTGATAAAAATCACTCATTTGTTTAGAGTATGAGCGTATTTTGTGTGACGTTTTAATATTAAACAGGAGATGCTTTATGAAAGCTTTATCACGTTCTTTAATAAGCGCGGCGATTATCGCTGCCGCGGGCCTATCTACTGCTTATGCTGATGGTGGCTACAACAGCAGCCCTGACGGCTTTTGGTATGTGGGTTATGGTACAGGTTATCAATACACGCGATTTCGCACCACCGCATTGGTTGATCACACCTTCAGCCCCATCTTTGACCCTAAAATGAATTCAACCTCTAATGCCTGGCTGAATAATTTATTTATTGGTTACGGCCATTACACTAATGATGGATATTACTACGGCGGAGAGTTCAACCTGAATATTGCTAATGCAAGATCGTTGAGTAAGCAAAATAAAATGGTCGGCACCTTATTTCAGAACTTTACTATAGCTGCCAGCACCCAATGGAGCGCTGACCTTGACTTCTTATTCGGTCATAGTATCGGCTCTCAGAACTGGCTGGGCTACGGCAAAATTGGTGTCTCTACCACTAACCTCAAGCTGGGTTATAAAATGACAGAAGAAGGCGTTTTTGTTCCTCAGCAATACTTCTCACAGAACTATCAGATCTACGGCATCATTGCCGGATTGGGTACGCGTTATCAGTTTGCTCCGGGTTGGGATGTCGGCCTGGAAGCTGATTACACTTATTATCCGACTCAAGCTTTTGAACAGACACTACCATTTAGAGCAGTTGACCCTTCACTCTCACAGCATGCCACCTTCGGCTTTAATCCTTATATGATTTCAGCTAAGGCGACCATCAGCTATCGCTTCTGAGTGGTTACGAAAAGCAACGGCTTTGTTGCATGGTATAAAAAAACCCGCTTGATGCGGGTTTTTTATAATAACTCATAGCGTGCTTATTCAACTGACTTGAGATGACTTGGCATCGCCACACCTGCTTTAGCTTTTAAGCCACGCGCATCAATATAGTTATATAATGTTTGCGGATGGCATTTAATCAGCTTAGCAATAGATGCTTTACTCACACCCAGGTCTAAATAACGTTGAATATCCTGACGGAACTCATCTAATTTCAAGCTCTTATTTTTACGACCTTTAGGACGACCTAGCGGCAAGCCCTTTTCACGACGGCGCGCTAAAGCTTCTGTCGTACGCTTGGCCACAAAGTCACTTTCAATATGACGAATCAGCGTTAACATCTCACTCATATTAGTCATGTTCTCGGCACGAAACACCATGTCGTATTTCACCAAGTGGCAGTTCACACCACGAGAGAGCAAGAAATCAAAAAACTCAATCATTTGTGCCACTGAGCGTCCGATATTAGAAGCTTCATAAACCACCAACTCATCACCTGGCTTGGTTTCTGAATCGATAAAGCGGCGTAATTGACGCAACTGCCAATCAACGCGATTGCTTTCCGGATCAACCACAATATGGTCCATTTTAATTTGATGTTTAGCAGCATAATCGCCGATAGCTTGGGTTAATACGTCTACTGAGTTAAAATCTTGAGAGACATATCCGTATATCATGGTTTTCTGTCCTTGTTTCGGTTGTTTTAGTTCACGGTTATTGTCTAAAAAAACACGGGGTATCTGCTATAGCAAATACGCAGTAATACATGTAAGACATCGTCCATTGCCTATGGTATTTTTTCTTACATAAATCATCGTAGCTTGTAAAAGCCAAACAATTAATATCCCTTAAGGTTTTGTTAAGAAAACTCTCTTTATACTGATTCTGCTAACAGGAAGTTAGTTTCGAGACTCCCTCTCGACTGTCATGATAAGGAAATTTTGGGGAACAGAAAGGATTTGATAGTCAAATTGATTGCACAAGGAAGTGCCCCACTTTTTGTGTGTAGCTGAATCATTACCATTAATCGCACTATAATAGCGTTACCGTAAGGACACAGAACATGTCAGTTAAGCTTAGCCCCATGAGTGATGCTGGATTTGAGCAATATAAGAAACACTCTATTGAGGTCTACGCCCAAGGGATGTTAGACCAGGGCGAGTATCCTCACTTTGCTGCCGCACGTGCTGCTGCTTGCAAAGAAGTGACTAACTTTTACTCCACCTTGCAAAGCGGAGAGAGCAGCCACCCTTTTGATATCAAGATCGGCGAGAAAATCGTGGGTTACTTAGTCTACTCGTACCTGATTTATCAAGGGGAGAAAATCGCTTTTGTTGACTATATTGAAATATTCACACCATTTCGCCGTAAAGGGTATGCACAACAGGCAATGCAATTGATGGAGCAGCATGTCAAAAAAGATGATTTGAAAATCATTGACCTGAATGTGATGCTCAATAAAGTGGGTGCCCAGAAGCTTTATGCCAGCTTAGGTTTTGAGTACTTTCGCCCTCGCTATCTTGGCCCCAACCCTGAGCAGATGACACGCTTTGATATGCGCAAAAAACTCTAGCGCTTGTTGTCATTAGTGCGCTTTTCTTTTGCTATGCCAAGGGCTGGATTACGCTATCCAGCAACCTACACAACACAATGACGACGGCACCTTCATTAACTCCGACAATAGCTGACCCAACGGTTGAACGCATAATGAACTGATGATATAGTGGGCATGATGATAATTAACATGATTTAAGCAAGGAAGTTAATCATGAAAGATACGTCTACTTTAGCCAAAGGGTTATTCACAGCATATGATTCACACGGCAGAATCATCTATTTAACAAGGCTTTCCGGCAGTGATGTAAGTGATTCAGAGGGGGTTAGCCAAATTTCTGACGCAAGCCGAGAAACGGACAACTCAGACCGGTTAAGCCAAGCCTCTAGCCTGCCCTGGCTTAACTCAGTTTCATCATACGAATCCTATGAATTTGGTGACGAAGATGGCATCAGTTCGTTAGGTGTGTTTGAATGCTTAAAACGGTTGTTTGGCTGGGGTGATGATAGCGACCCGGCTCCATGATAGATGAATGAGACGTTAACCCAACGCTGGCATAACATTGAGCACACTATACACACTGCCTGTCAAAGGGCACAACGCTCGACAGATAGCGTCACACTCATCGGTGTGAGTAAACGCCAATCTGCAGAAGCTATGCGCACCCTGGCGGACCTGGGCTTGCAGCATGTTGGTGAAAATTATCTACAAGAAGCTTTAGACAAACAAGCACAGCTAGCAGACCTTGCCCTCACCTGGCATTTTATCGGCCAGATACAAAGTAATAAAACTGCGCCCATCGCCACACATTTTGACTGGGTCCATACGGTTGATCGGATCAAAGTTGCACAGCGCTTAAGCCAACAGCGCCCTGACGATATGAAGGCATTACAAATCTGTTTGCAAGTGAATCTTGACCAAGAGCCTCAAAAAGCGGGTTGCCCACCTGATGACATCGTCGCGTTAGCACAAGCGGTTCACGCCTTGCCAAAGCTACAATTACGCGGCCTGATATGTCTTCCCAAAGCAGGCATCGATCCAACCCCGGCCTTTGCAAAGCTGAGAGCATTACAGCAACATCTTGCCACTCAAGACATTATTACTGACACTTTATCTATGGGTATGAGCCAGGATTTCCCTCAAGCCATTGCTCAGGGTGCCACCATGATCCGCATTGGCAGTGCCTTGTTTGGCGCCAGAGTGAAGGCCAGTTATGCTTAAGGGCCATCATTATACCAGGTCAAAATACCCGACCACGACAGGGGGAACGTGGCTGTTTCTAACAGCAACGCATACGTATTAAATACATGAATAACCCCTAATTCAATACCATTTGTCGGCAGCTTAGCTTACACTTTTAACGTCTCAATCCAGGGCGTGTCCACAATTTAATTGCGGCAAAAAATTAGGAGCTAAATTATGCGCTGGCGTCATAACACACTCAATACGGTGATGGTCCTGGGGCCGGCTGTGTTCGTGTTTGCTTTTGCTCTGGATATTTATATCCCAGTGATTCCGCAGTTACACCACGTCTTTCATGCCAGCCAGGAGCAATTACAACTGACTTTAAGTCTATTTATGCTGACAATTGCAATAGGCCAACTCTTATTTGGCCCGCTGTCAGACCAAATTGGCCGTCTAAAGCCCGCCATGGGTGCGGCCGTCATTATGTGTATCGGCACAGTGTTGTGCGCTACGGCTCATCAGATCACCACACTGTATCTGGGGCGCATCATCCAGGCTTTTGGTTGCTGTGGTTTGCTAGTCACCGCCTATGCTATTGTACGTGATGCTTTCTGTGGCAATGACAGCGCCAGAATTTATGCTTATCTTAACTGCTTTGTTTCTATTTCACCGTTGTTTGCGCCATTGATCGGCGGTTATCTCGATTATTATTTTGGCTGGCGTGCCGTGTTCTGGGGACTGCTGGTACTGGGATTTGTCACTTTACTCATCACCAGCTTGCTGTACCATGAAAGCCATGATCTGGCAAATCGCAAGGCGCTGGGTTGGGATATTTTTAAGCGTTACGCTCAGATATTGTCTAACCAGGACTTTTGCTTTTATACGCTCAGTGCCAGCTTATCCATTACGGTTTACTTCACCTTTTTCTCAGTATCTCCCTATATCATCATTACTTTACTCCACGTTGCATCACAGCATTTTGGTATTTATTTTTCGGTGCTGGGGGTGACCTTGATCATCGGCAGCCTGATCTGTGGCAGCTTGGTACAAAGGCTGGGGGTGAGCAAAACATTGGTGTTAGGCGCAACCTGTATCTTAATTGGCGGCGGCAGTATGACCCTATGGTATCTAACGCTGGGCTTAAGCCTGGCCGGGTTCCTGATTCCTTTTGCGATCGCAGGGCTTGGCGCTGCACTAGCCATTGGCGCAGGTCAAGGTGGTGCGATGGAACCTTTCCCTGCTACTGCGGGCGCTGCTGCTGCTTTATTTGGTGCCATCGAATTTACCTGTTGTGGCATTGGTGGGTTTATCGTGTTGCACTGGCCGATTCACTCACCACTGCCTTTATCCATTTTTTATCTGGTGATTGCCGCATTGACTTTATTCTATGCCCTGATACACCATTGTCTGAGAAAAGCTAAGGGCTTGTAATACCAGTGGCAATACCCATATAAAACACCACAGGTCTAAGATGAAGTTAAAGGAGCATATATGCGGGCAGCAACTATTGCGTTTTTAGGGGGCGGTAATATGGCAAAGAGTATTATCGCCGGACTCATCAGTGACGGTTATCGTGCTGATAAAATCTGGGTTGCTGATCGTAATGCCTCAAAGTGTACCGCACTGGAACAACAATTTCAGATCCACACCACAGAAGATGTCAGTCATGCCTGCCGGCGAGCAGATATTGTTGTATTAGCAGTAAAACCGCAGAGTATGGAATCACTCTCACATCAAGTCGGCAAACACATTGCTCAACACAAGCCTTTGGTTATCTCTATTGCTGCAGGTATTATGACCCAGGATTTGGAAGCCTGGTTTGGCCGAAATACGCCTATCGTTCGTGCCATGCCCAATACACCGGCAGTGGTGCGTGTCGGCGCCACCGGATTGTATGCCAACGAACACACTTCTAAGGATCAGCTCAGCCTGGCTGAGCAAATTTTGCGGGCTATCGGCATTGTCACCTGGGTGAAAGATGAGGCGTTAATTAATGTGGTAGCCGCCCTGGCAGGCAGTGGGCCCGCCTACTATTTTTTGATTATGGAGATCATGCAGCAAGTGGGCGAAGATATGGGGTTGAGTAGCAAAGATGCCCATCTGTTAACCCTACAAACTGCTCTGGGAGCAGCCAAACTCGCCTACGAGAGCAGTGAAGAACTGCGCACACTACGCCAGCAAGTCACCTCCAAAGGCGGCACCACTGAAGCGGCACTTAATGCTTTCGAGGCAGAAGGTATTCGTGCCATGTTCCGTAATGCCATGGAAGCTAACCGTGCCCGTAGCGTGGCATTGGCCGAAGAACTGGGGGTAAATCGCAAACTCAAGCAAAGCTAATTATTTTAAAACAGCCTGGTGTAAAAGGTTTTTCCTTTGGCTCTAAATCATCAATTTTTTATCCGCCACCGTGTAAAACCCCTTCATTTAGATAATAGGGGGATGTCAAGACTCTGAATATGCTAATTGAGCATCTATGTTGGCGTTGTAGTAACGACTTCTCCACTCCTGGCGATACTCAACTAACCTACTTTCGTATAGGTTATTTAAAATCCGCGATACTTGAGTTTGAGCCTTGCCAACTTCTTCAGATAGTTCTTTTACTTGTATAGGCCGCCCTAAGCTCACCAGCTTTTTAAGAACAGTTAGGTCCGTGGCTGATAGATTATGTCTCTTAAGTCTTTGTTCACCAAACTCCTTAATTGCTGGCTTGGCCATTTCAAGGCTAATGTGTTCAGTCAGCTCGCCAAGTTTAAAAGTACCATATAAGCGGCTCATTAGACCAAAAATATAACGTAGCCGCCCTTTTGTTATTGCAAACAAATACTTCCAGACATCTTTATCAACTGGCAGCTTCACTTTATCATTTACTCTAAAATACCCAATACGCTTATCGATAAGTTGCATATACTCTTTGTCAGATAACGGTGTAATATCAATTTCACAAGTGACGATATCATCAAGACGATCAACCTTCTGTGCAATGAATTGTCTTAGCTGCGTGTCCCCTACCAATATCCAGCTAGTATTTGGCATCTGAAAATAATCTCTCATGACATTAAAGAGCATCGTCAGGTGCTCTTCATCTTGGACTGTGCCCACATCGAGATTATTAAGCTGTAACAGTAAGCCGTGCTTATACCCTAATTTTTTAACCGTTTTAGCAAGCCCTTCCAGGTGGTGCGCCAATATAGGCGTTGGCATGATCATAGGTTGTGAGGCGGCCCCGGAAACACCATAACTTGCACCCACACCAAAGCCGCTCAGCCCAAAGCTTGAGTATGTCTCTGTAATGCGCCCAACAACCGCCTTAGCTTCCTTAAAGTTTTGATCATTCTTGACTTTGCCAGCATGTTTAAGATCTAAAGAAGTAACAATACTACCTAGCACTGCTGCCATCAGCGTATCAGCATTCCAGTAAGGTTCTACTTTAATTTCCCCATTAGGGGTAAAATATTTCTTTTCATTAAATACAGTAAATCTCACAAAATTACCAAAAGAAGTAGTACCTACCCCTCTTTTACCTTCAACCACCATGACAAGATTATCTGTGTTAAGTGCAAACTTAGCTGTATCAACTTTAGATTTATTGCCTGTGTATAGATCTAATGAGTAAGCTGTAATCGGGTGCGTTTTAAAAGGGTCATCTTTAAATCCGAGTAATTCCCACTGCATGGTTTGCTCAAAACGAATTCTTATATGACAACCATACACAAAATCTTATCATATTACAATTTTTCTTTATATGACTGATTTTTATAATATTACAAAAACGGAAAAATCTATCGCATGAAAAAGTCGGCTATAACGTATCAAGTAAAAATCACTGGGTGACTGATCTGTGCCATAAGTGGCAGAGAACAATCACATAACAACACCTCGTAGCAAGATCGCAATGACTTGGATCAACACCACCGCCACTAAGGGAGAAAAGTCCATACCGGCAACGGTTGGCAAAAAACGCCGGATAGGGCGCAGGATAGGTTCATTTAACTGCCACAGCAAATGATAAAGCGGTTGGCGTTGCAAATCATGCACTATCCAACTCATCACTGCCATAATCAAAATAGCAAAAAAGTAGACATTGAGTAGCGTCAGCACCAGCTTAAATATCGCCACAACCACAATAAAGCCATTAATTGGAAAACTAACCACCCATGCAATCAGTGCTAAACAGACCACTTGCGCTGCCAGCATCAATACCACCGCAGCCAAATCCAAACCGAACAACCCAGGAATAAATCGCCGTAAAGTCAGCAACCCGGGATTGGTGATACGCATCAATACCTGACAAAGCGGATTATAAAAATCTGCCTTGACCCACTGCAGTAGAAAACGCAGCATCAAACAGATGATATAAATTCCAAACAAGGTATTAATCAGAAACAACAAAGCCTGTTGGCCACTACTGAGCATTATTATATTCAATCCCTTCAACCATGGTTGTACTGTAACAGGTTTCAATCTATAAACACAGCTTGATTGGCATGAGCAGGCCCAGGTTGTACTTAATACGCATGCTACGTATAATACGTAATAACTTGTACTCCCCCGGATAGTTAATCATGGCACACAAACTCACTATTTCACTAGATAATGAAGTTTATCAAGGTTTACATGAGACCATTGGTAGAGGCCATATCAGCCAGTTTATTCAACAACTGGTGAGACCTTATGTCATTAAAAAAGACCTTGAAGCTGCCTACCTACAAATGAGCCAAGATAAACAAAGGGAAATCGACGCTGATACATGGTCAGAGAATTTAATTGGCGATACGCATACTCCACCGCAATCGACAACCAAGGATAATCGTTGATGAAACGCGGTGAAATTTGGTGGGTAGACTTCAATCCATCTATTGGTGGTGAAATCAATAAAATACGTCCGGCGGTTATTCTCAGCAATAATATAGCCAATAAAGTCATGAATCGTATTCAGGTAGCACCGATCACCAGTAATACTGATAAATGCTATCCATGCGAGGCATTCACCATGTTGAAAGATCAAGCCGCTAAGGTAATGGCAGATCAACTCACCACAGTGAGCAAAACCAGACTAAAAAGTAAAATTAGCCAGCTATCCGCTCAAGAGATGTTTGCCTTAGAGCAGGCAGTGAAACTACAACTCGCCCTTAAATAGCCAACTGCGGACAATATTGTTTGCAGATAAAATGGCTATGGCTATGCTTCAACTGTCTGCATTTGGCTTTCTAAAAACGCATTGAGCACAGCCTGCGGCAATTCAAATACCATCGGGTGTTTACCGCCACAATGCAGTAATAGCTGCTGATGCGCCAACTCAATACGTTGAATGCGCTTTTTACGCAGCGGTGCTTTGTTTGCGGTTTTAATACGCTGACGGGTTTGTGAAATCACCTGGCGGTAAGAACCACTGACCTGGTTGTAACGAAACTGATTTATCATCTCAGCAGCAACCGTAGGGTTTTCCTGTTCCAATTTGCGCAGTTCATGCAGGGTACGCACATCCTCAATCACGCCATCAGTGACCAATGATTTAATTTCATCGCTGGCCTGCAGCAACCCAAGACGAATGGAAATCCAGGCTGAATCACGGCCCAGTTCCTCAGCCAACCGCCCCTTATTCACCCCAAGCTCATTGACCAATTTAGCCAGAGCATTGGCTTCTTCCAACGGTGAGACATCTTCACGCTGATCATTCTCTAATAGCTGCAAGATCATAACGTTGGCGTCATTTTCCTCCTGGCGCACGATACATGGCAACACGGCCAGCCCGGCTTGTTTAGCGGCATGGAAGCGGCGCTCACCCGCGATAATAGTATAAAAGCCGGCTTCGTTGCGTGGTGTAATCACAATCGGCTGAATAATACCTTTAGCTTGGATACTTAAGGCCAAACTCTCAATGTTATGGAACGATTTACGCGGCTGGTTTGGGTCCGGCTGCAGCAGTTCAACCGGCAGTTCCATCAAACGCCCGCAAGATTGCGCTACAGCACGCATGGCCTTTAATTTCAAAGCAAGGAGTTCATCTTTTTTATCTTCAGACGCATCGACAGCCTGATGGTCCTGGGCCAGATCCTTAGTACGTTTACGTCCGAACAGCAATGTCTTCTTCATGATGTGTTTCACTCGTTACTGATGATTGGGGTTGATTAAAAAACTGTACGACTTCTTTGGCCATTTTACGGGTTTGAAAATGTGGCTCACACTCTGGTGCATACTCGCCAATATATAACCCTTCAGCCTCAGCCTCGACAAAGCGCACGCTCTGGGGAATCGCAGTATTAAAAGCCGCACCTTCATCATGCAATACACTCAACAAGCTGCGTGACATGGTGGTGTTTTTAGCAATACGGTTGGCCAACAATCGATATGGACATCCGGCAGTGAGCGCCAGATCTTTCGCCTCTAATAATCCAGAAAGGTCCATACCACTGGGAGCAGCAGGAATCACGACCAAATCCGCCAGCAGCGCAGCTTTTAGCGCTGCAGTTTGGAAGTTAGGCGGTGTGTCAATAACCAGAAAATCACACTGTTCTTTCAAGGTGGCAACCTGCTCGCGCGCCTGCTTCTCATCGATTTGCTGCACCATGTCTTGCATGGACTGACTTTTGATAGCCCAAGACCAGGCATCAGGTTTATCTTTATCCATATCAGCCACCAGCACACGATAGCCTAATTCACGCAACCCACCGGCTAAATTGATTGCCGTAGTGGTTTTGCCTG
This sequence comes from Gammaproteobacteria bacterium, assembly GCA_028282045.1. GTDB lineage: Bacteria > Pseudomonadota > Gammaproteobacteria > Francisellales > CACEW01 > JANQIS01. Next base: position 2,382 of record JANQIS010000075.1, on the reverse strand, counting down.
AGCCGCCTTTTTGCTGGAGCAATGCAATAGTTTTTGCTGTCATACCAGCTCCTTATACCGATAATCATTAACCATGATTTTAGCCATTTTGTCAGGACATTGATATGCTGACATTAAGAGTGAACTAGGTTATGGTTAACCAACCGATAAATCCGCTGAATCATCATGGACCACTACTACGTTATTGGCTACCCTGCCGGCCACAGTATCTCACCGATTATCCATCATGCCTTTGCCAAGCAGACAGGTCAAAGCCTTGAATGTACTAGCATCGAGGTCAAACCCACCACGGTTGCCACAACATTACGCGAACTGATCAGGCAAGGTGCCAAAGGTTTTAATGTCAAATTTCCTCTTAAACAAGAAGCCTTTGATGTCGCTGACATTCATTCGTCGCGTGCCAAGCTCGCTCAAGCGGCTAGCTGCTTACACGTGCATGAAGACGGCACCATCCTGGCAGAAAATTTCGATGGTGTTGGTATTATCAATGATCTGACACAACTCCATCGAGTAACACTACAAGGCAAACGCATTCTGATCGCCGGTGCCGGTAACACTACACGCATCATGCTACCTGAACTCATGGCACAACAACCTGGTGCTGTAGTGATGACCAACCGTACCCTGAGCAAGGCTGAAGACTTACTCGAAGCCCTACAACTATCTGAACCGACTGTCTGTGCTTTCGATGCGTTACACGCTGCGTTTGATGTCATCATCAATACCACATCAGCCAGCCTGACAGGGCAGCTACTGCCGATTCCAACTCAATGCCTTAACAGCAACACTGTATGTTATGACGTTGAATACCAATCCGGCGGCACTGTCTTTACCCAATGGGCCAAAGCACATGGCGCATCACGGGCTATCGATGGTTTTGGTATGACTATTGCCCATAATGCCGCGCTGTTTGAGCTGTGGCGCAAGGTCAAACCTGACCCACTTGCGGTATTTAATCTGCTCTATCAACAATTTAATTCATGACAGATGTTACCAGATTACTTATACTCACCACATACTCAACCAATAACATTTTATTATGACGGCAAAATTACTGATCCCTAACAATAAACAACTCCTTGCCGGTGCCTGGCATTTAGTAGAGGGAAGCAAATGGCCCTTTTTTTTACTGTTTTTGGTATCACTGATTTGGGGCACCCTGGTAGCGCTCATCGTTAATGCTTTACACCTGGACACATGGACACGCGCCCACATCAACGACTGGGGTATGATTATTATCCCTTTAGCGTTAGCCATTGGCTCATCAGTGTTTTTATTAGGTGCCACCAGCATGGGTATTGCTCGCGCCCGCGAACAACAAGACATCTCGCTTAAAACCGCTTTCATCCCCTGGCGCAGATTGCTCAAAGTCATCATAACCCTATTTTGTATTATGGTTATTAATCTTTTGATCGCTGACCTGGTTATCGGTGTTTTTTTCGCAGCAGCTATGCTCACCAAACAAACTGCATTAGTCTATATCGGTATTATTGTGGCTGATCTTGCCATGTTGGTGATGATCTGCCTGTTTTTACTTGCTCTGCCTATCACCGTTGATACCACTCACGGACCTTTTAAGTCCATGCACCTTTCGATGGCGTACATGCGTCATTATTTATGGCAATGCTACTTATTGATGCTATTACTATATATCCTGATGTTCCTCAGCGTATTTACTTTGTTTATCAGTTACTTATGGTTGGTACCCTTATCGTTTATCCTGTTCGGTCAGTTGTACTTACGCCTGATCCCTGAGAAAATATGACAGGCCATCGTGCCCGTAAACGGTTCGGGCAAAATTTCCTGCAGGACCAACAACTGATTGCTAAAATCATTCAGGCGCTTAACCCTAAGCCAGGCGAAAATCTTGTCGAGATTGGTCCTGGTTTGGGCGCACTTACCTTGCCTTTGTTAACTGCTGCGCAATCGTTAACCGTGGTGGAACTCGACCGCGACCTGATTCCCAAGTTAACACAACAATGCCAGTCTGTTGGCACATTAACCGTGATCAATCAGGATGTGCTCAACGTCAATTTCACTACATTAGCCTCGACGCCGCACAGCTTACGGCTGATCGGTAATCTGCCCTATAATATCTCCACTCCAGTGATTTTCCATCTATTGAAATACCATCCGCTCATCCAGGATATGCACTTTATGCTACAAAAAGAAGTCGTAGAGCGCATGGCTGCCCAACCAGGCAACAAAACCTACGGACGCTTGTCGGTAATGGTACAGTGGTACTGCCAGGTCGTGCCTTTGTTTACAGTACCACCACAGGCATTTTTACCGCAGCCTAAAGTCGATTCCATGGTGGTACGCCTAATACCTTACCGTCAACAACCACATCCTTGTCGGGATATGGCGTGTTTTAGCAAGATC
>JANQIS010000017.1 GCA_028282045.1 Gammaproteobacteria bacterium | reverse complement strand
CTTCTGTGGCAATGGCCAGTAAACGCCGAGCAATATAGAGCGGATCACAACCACCATGAATCATGCGTGCCATCCAATACAATGCACCATCGACGCTGGAGCCACGCACTGATTTATGAAATGCTGAGATTTGGTCATAAAAAACATCACCACCTTTGTCGTATTGCGCCATCACCTGGCCCAGAGCATCTTGCATAGCCTGTAAATCGATTACGCAGGCATCACCTGCAGCAACATGCTCAGCAAGCACCTCCACGCTATTGAGCAAGCGGCGTGCATCGCCTTGTGATAGAGCCACCAAACGGTGCTGATCCGGCTCAGACATCTGACAGCCGACTTCCTGTAATGCACGCTCAAGAAGTTGCAGCAGGTCAGCTTGTTGTAAGGGTTTGAGCACATGTACACGGGTACGCGAGAGCAAAGCACGATTCACTTCAAACGAGGGGTTTTCAGTAGTGGCGCCAATAAAGGTCAACAAGCCTGATTCAACATGAGGCAAAAAAGCATCTTGCTGCGCTTTAGAAAAACGATGCACTTCATCAACAAACAATACCGTCTGCTCACCTTGTTGCTGACGGATTTGTGCCCGCTCCACCACAGAGCGCACATCCTTCACTCCAGCGGTAACGGCTGATAACACTTCCACTTGCGCATCGATGGCTTGTGCTAAGATATGGGCCAAGGTGGTTTTTCCGCTACCCGGTGGCCCCCATAAAATCATCGAGTGCAGCCGCTGATGTTGCACACAATCATGCAATACCTTGCCCGATGCCACCAGATGGGCCTGACCAACATATTCTGTTAGCGATTGCGGGCGCAGACGTGCTGCCAGTGGTTGCCCAATTGGGGTGGACTCAAATAAATCTAATCCGAAACTTTGCGCTGACATCGGCTGCATACCCCTTGCTTGTCAACATCGGGCATACCATAGATAGTGAGTGAGTGTTCGGTCACAGTAAAGCCCAGCTTCCTGGCAATATCAGCCTGGTGAGCCTCAATCACCGGATCAACAAATTCTTCCACTTGATTGCAGCGCACACACACCAGGTGATCATGATGCTCTCCACGGTCTAGCTCATACACACTGTGGTCTTCATCAAAGCGGTGCTTGGTAATCAAACCCGCCGCTTCAAATTGCGTTAATACCCGATATACCGTGGCTAAGCCCACATCATCACCGGAGGTTTTGAGTTGCTGAAAAATCTCTTCGGCACGCCAATGACGCTGCGCCTGGTTCTCAAAAATTTCCAGAATCTTCAATCGTGGTGTCGTGACCTTAAGTCCGGCTTTTTTTAAATCACTTTGATCTGGCATAACATCATGGGCTAACAACTAAAATCTTATAGTAGTAGAGGCGAATTGGTGAAAGCAAGCTTGGATAGTTGTAAGGCACTAAAAATAGTACCGTTTCAGGCATCACCCCAAATCACTCGTGGTACAACCAATCGCGTTTGCGCACACCGGCCAAACGCAGGCAGCCAAAATAAATCACTTTGGCTATCACAATCCACAAGATCAAATGCAACACGCGCTCACCGCCATGCCAGGTGAGCCAGGTGGCAGTGCGCGCCATACCAAAGCCTAACACTAAAGCCATCATCGTAGAGCTCAGCACCACGGCGATCACAATTCTACGCCAGGCCGGTGTCAGCCGCCACAACCCACAGCGTTGCAACACCACCAGCAACACCACCACATCAAATGCGGAACTGATCGAGGTGGCCATGGCCACACCGGCATGAGCAAAAGGCTTAATCAAGATCAGATTAAAGAGAATATTCACTCCCACTGCCCACAACGCCGCTTTCACGGGTGTACGCATATCCTGACGGGCATAAAAAGCAGCGACGACCACTTTAAGCAATATAAAAAACACCAACCCTAAAGCAAATGCAGTGAGACTCTCACGCGCCATAGCGACATCAAAACTGTTAAAACGCCCATAGCCAAACAATGTGCTCAGTAATGGCCCGCCAATTAAAATCATCCCCACCGCGGCCGGCACGCCGACCAACACCACCAAACGCAAGGCCCAATCTAACGTGTCTTGATAGCCTTGTTGGTTCTGCGTGGCATGGCGTGCTGAAAGGTGTGGCAATACTACTGTTGACAGGGCCACCCCAAACACACCCAGCGGAAATTGAATTAAACGGTCAGAATAGTACAGCCAGGACACGCTACCGGTCGGCAGAAAAGACGCAAATAATGTATCGATCAACAAACTCAATTGCGTCACTGATGCACCGAATAATACCGGCACCATCAACACCATCACCCGCCGCACCTGACTATCACGCCAGCCCCATTTTGGCCAACTGAGCAATCCCAGCCGATGTAAAAACGGCAGTTGGAAGATAAACTGAATCAAGCCGGCTGCTAATAATCCCCAGGCCAATGCAGTGACCGGATGAGTAAAATAAGGCGCCGCAAACAACGCCGCCACAATCAGTGCAATATTAAGAAATACCGGTGTAATAGCCGCAATAGCAAACTTGCCATAAGTATTGAGCACTGCACCACAAAGCGCGGTTAATGAGATAAAAAACAAATAGGGAAAAGTGATACGCAATAGATTAACCGATAAATGATACTTGTCAGGATTTTGTAAAAATCCCGGCGCAAAAATCATCACCCACAAAGCTGAACCCAACATGCCAATCAAAGAGACAATCAATACACATACCGCCAATGTACCCATGGTGCGCTGGATAAGAAGCCGCATCCGTTCATGTTTTGATTGGGTTTTACTGGCAGATAGTACCGGCACGAACGCCTGTGTAAACGCCCCTTCAGCAAATAAGCGCCGGAAGAAATTGGGAATTTTAAACGCCACCAAGAAGGCATCCATCCCAGCGCTGGCACCAAAATGGGAGGCAAATACCATTTCACGCACCAAGCCCAAAACCCGGGAAATCATGGTCATAGCCGCCACCATAAAAGTGGATTTAAACAGACTCATGGTTATCGCTATCAATATTGTTAGCAGTGAGTATACGCTATCCTACTCGGCATTGCAGTTATCAAGCAGGCAGCCTACACTGAGTATATTCAAACCGGCAAGGCCCTGTGATGGATTTAAGCGAACTACGCCATCATATTATCAATACGCCACTGACACGGGCACAACTTGAGGCTGACCCTATACAGCAGTTTGAACACTGGCAACAACAGGCCATTGATACCGGCTTTTTTCAGGCCAATGCAATGACACTGGCCACAGTAGATCCCCACGGACACCCGCAAGCACGCATTGTGTTATTGAAAGAAATCACCACAAATGGTTTTCGTTTTTATACCAACTACGACAGCAGCAAAGCACAGGCTATTGCTGATAATGACTGTGTAGCCTTATTATTTTATTGGGACAAACTCGAACGCCAAGTCCGTATCGAAGGCACTATTGCTAAGCTGGATGCCCAGACTAATCAAGCATATTTTACTACTCGTCCACGTGACAGCCAGGTCAGTGCCTGGGCTTCACCGCAGAGTGAGGTCATCAAAGATCAACACACCCTCTTGGATCGGGTAACCCAAATCGAGCAACATTTTACTGACCAGGACATTCCCTGCCCATCATTTTGGGGTGGTTATGAGGTGACTCCACAGCGCGTTGAATTCTGGCAAGGTCAAGCTGGGCGATTGCATAATCGGTTCGTCTACATACGTGAAGCTAAAACTTGGCGTATTGATCAATTGGCGCCTTAACATAGGCTCCCACGCACAAGCCAGTGGAAACCTACATTACTTATTGAATTTAAAGCATAACATTTCCTAGCAGGCTACTTCATGTAAAAAATACTAATATGCACAGATAAGTTGTAGTAGTAATGTCAAGATAATAAAAAAATAAAAATATTTAAATATTAGATTAACGGGTGATGTATTTATCCTAACTATAAAGAATTTTGAATACACTTTACCATTCACGGAGAGATCTTATGCAAGAACTGATTAAAGAGATAGTTGAACTTTTCCATACACAAGACTACCAATCAATTATATCTGCGTTATTAGAGCTGGGTTTACAGATTAATGAGAAATTTCCAGGCATTAGCTTGGATAAGGTCAAAAGTGAAATAGGCATTATTGGTTTAACTAGCGAAAAAGCAAGCACGTGTTTTAATATTGTTTCCAATGCTCGTGGCCAATACCTTATGCGCCTGATGGAAGATGAAGATGAGTCACATCTTGAACGGCACCATAACACTCTATACTTATTAAGACTAGCTCTAATGGCAATTCAGCCCGTTGAGAAAGATAAAGGCATTGATGATTTACCTACCGATCAAGTGGCTATATGCGAAATAGCAGTTAAAACGATTGCTGATCGCGCGGTAGAATTATCCCAAGCGAATGCCGGTGTACAAAAACTCGAGCTATATAAGCAAAAAAAATTGCACAGTGACGATGAGCAAACCGTGGTCCAAAAAGAGGCTATTGAATCAATCTTAGCTGATTTTCGCACTCGAAGGCATGATTATTTTAACGGTAATGATGTCGCTTTCCATGGCATTGAAAGCGCAAACCGAAAGCATTTAAACGTGCTAGAAGCTAAAAAATCTCAGGCATTTAAGATTTTCGCTTCTGTACTGGTCTCTCTTACTATAGTTGGCTTGGTGGTTGGAGTTACGCAGACGGTCATAAAAATGGCCCAAAACAAACCTTTGGCATTTTTATTTTATAAGCAAAAAATTTCCCCACAGGAATTGGCAATGAATCTAAACTCAGCAGTAGCAGCAGAATCAGCGCCAGCAGCGGCGGGAGGTTAAACGCATTTTGTTGTTTGAGACAAGATGGGGTTGGTCAGCCTATGGGGGCACTGCTGTGCCCGGCAGAAAAACACGCCAATCCTGTATCAGCTAATACTCACTCGAAGCATTTTGAATTCAGGCGCGGCGTGCAAAAAGTTATTGTTTTTTACCCTCAACCATACGGCGTATCCCCTCGCCAATAAGAATACCAACCCCCCAACCGAGCAGACCATAACCGATGGTCAACCACGAGGCAATTACGGCGAAGTGGGTCGGGCTGATAATAGCCGGTACTTTGTGCCCATACAGGATAATGCTCACTGCTGCGCCAATCATACCCAATGACCAATGCCAATAATTACTCATACCATTTCCTCCTACATTAAAGATCATTTGGAGTGTAGTCGAGGATAGTTAAACTGTCACGTATCAATGATGAAATAGTTTCCCTAAAAACTCTTTAGCCTTTTCATCCAGTGATTTTTTGACAGAATTCCCAACGGCCTGTGCAGCTAACTGGACTAAACGCTGGTTAAGCAGGTTCCAGTCGATGCCCGATTCCACTTTCTGCAGGCTACCTGACATACGATAGGGCACTTTCAATACCGGATTGCCATCATTGGCACTTTCCGGTTTGTAGACATCAAACAACATATTGATACTTTGATCGTTGAGGTTAATACTACCCTGACCATCCACCTGCAAATGAGGCCCTTGCAAGGTAAACTGCTGTGCCGTCATGATGCCGTTATGGATCGATTCATGCAAAGTGAACTGCCCAAACTGCGTTTGTTTGCCATTGTTGGGATTAATCGGCTCCCCTTTGGGCGGGAACTGCGCCTGCAGTTGATGGATGCTATCCTGAGCACTTTGGCCTTTAAGCAAATTACGGATCACAGCACCAACATCGTTAACCACCGCATGCAGATCAACACCTTTGAGCGTCATGGACTGGATACTGGCACTCATATTGCCATTGAGCGAACTGGGGAAAGTGGCTTTAGTCAGACCTTGCATGGTCAAATCAGATGACAAAGTGACTTGATCGATGGGCAGTTGTGCACCGTTGAGGTTGAGGTAATGCGAAACCGGCAATTGGTCAATACTGAGCTGACTGGTCAAAGTGGGTGCCTGGAAGTGATCAACACTGAAATTACCTTTCAGTTGTGACTGATCTACCTTGGCTATCAGTTGGCTCAATTTAAAGCTGTCGGTAGTACCTGAGAAATGGGCCTGCAGCGCAGCACGTTGCAGAGCTTGTTTGTCAGGAAAGGTTGGCAGCGGGCGATTAAGGCTTTGCATCAGGGCCTTTAAGTTAAACTGCGCCAATGTCACCTTACCATGATATTGCGGCGCGCTCAGAAAATGGCTGACATCGAGCTTGCCTTCGGCTTGTAGAATGTGGTTGACGGTTAATTGCGGTGAGAGCATCAACTGTTGCGTCTGCATATCAACGCTGGCATTACCTTGTAACTCTGCCAAGATGTGCATAGGTTTTTGTTTAGGCTGAGTAATGGTGACATCACTGCCCAGGTGCATTTGCTGCAAACTAAAGCGCTGTTGTGCCTGGTCAAGCCATAGCTTGGCCTGTAAATTTTCCTTGGCAACTAACTGTGGGTCGTCGCCCTTAGCGGTAAAGGACAACTGGATCTCAAATGGTTTATTCAGTTGAATGTTACGTGCTGAAAAATCGATATGATGTACAGTGTATTGTTTGTGGGTGAATTCATTATTAAAGCTGATGTTGGCATCGCGCACATCCAACTGCCGGATAACAAATTGCGGCAGCGTTATCTTCTCTTGTTGAGCAGAAACTGCAGGCGTTGCAGACTTAGCGGCTGGTGTTTTATGCGCGGTCGTTTTGGCCGATACTGATGTTGTTTTAGGTTGTGCCTGGGGCACACCGAAATGCCAGTTGTTATGCTTTAAGTCTTTTTGAATCAGGTTTACACTCAAGCCATGTAACGACAGGCTTTCTACCTCGATATGCGATGAAAGCAGCGGCAGCAAGGCCACACTGATGTTAGCACCATCAATTTGTGCAAAAGTTTTTGAGGAATAACCTGCCGGGTTATCAATCATTACCTTGTCGGTTTTAATGCCCACATTAGGGTAAAACGTCCAGCTCAGTTTTCCTGGAATTGATAGCTGGCGCCCCGTGGCCTGATAAAATGCTTTGGTAATCTGCGGCTTAAAACTATTGGGATTAACGAAGAACACCAACGCCAACACTCCCAACACCAGCAAAATCACGATCACCAAAATAATCCATAACAGGATTTTCAACAGTTTTTTCATGGTTCCCCTCATCTATTTATTACGACAATGCTACTGAAAATAGTCGACTGAAATTCTCTGTTGTCGCCATCGCTATCTCATCATAGGTAATCGCACGAAGTTCGGCAATATGTTCAGCAACATAACGCGTATAACCAGGCATATTAGCTTTGCCACGGTAAGGTGCAGGCGTTAAATAGGGCGCATCAGTCTCCACCAATATTCGATCAAGCGGTACTTTCTTAGCAATTTCTTTGAGCTCCTGCGCGTTTTTAAAAGTGACAATACCGGAAAACGAAATATAGTATCCCAAATCCAAACCCTGCTTAGCCATGGCCCAGTCTTCCGTAAAGCAATGAAACACCCCTGGCAGTGCATCTTGTTGTTTTAGTACACGCACGGTGTCTTCTCGTGCCTGGCGGGTATGGATAATCAATGGCAGCTTGGTTTGTTTGGCTACTTCAATATGCTGAACAAACCGTTGATACTGCCAGTGCACATCACCCTTGCAATGATAATAATCCAATCCGGTTTCACCAATGGCAACCACTTTGGAATGCTGAGCACTTTGCACCAACCAGTCTTGGTCAACCAACTCCCCGGCATGATCGACCGGATGCATACCGACTGAACAGTGCACCGAATCATAGCGCTGGGCAATATTGAGCACATCGGGAAAATTCTGTTGGTCAATGCACACACACAGCATATGCTTAACATCATGAGCATGGCAGGCAGCAATCAGATGATCCATCTGGCCACCAAACGGCGTCAGATCAACACGATCAAGATGACAATGGGAATCAACTAACATTAGCATACACTCACTATTAAAAGATTTTTAAATGCCACTGGATGATACCTGTATCTTAAATTCTGTAAACTATTAGCTCAAGTCAGCAGCACAGTCCAAGGCAACCGGCATCGATATGAATCGCCTTTAAGTGAAGGATTGGACTCTATACACGCAAACCCTAACCTCAAAAATACTGGCGCCAACGAATTAACCAATCCTCCAGTTGTAGCTGTGCATTCAGGCTAATGGGTTTGAGTACATCCTGATAGGCTTGATAATATTGCCCCAGCAGAGGCTGCAATTGTGTGACACGCTGGGGTTGGTGCCGGATCACTTCACTGAGCCAGCCGATTAACCAACTGAGCAATGTTGGTAATGGTGCCTGATCGACAAACTGTTTGGCTATGGTGGTAGGCTCCTGATGTTGCTTTAATGCTTGACGCAAATTTTCATATACCTCAAACCAACCGGCCTCTTGCCACTGCATCACGGCAAGCGGGGTTTTGGCAATGGCTAATTTCTCTGCCGCCTGCGCCACACCCTGCGATGTGAGCCAATCGATTGCCCGCTGAGTATCTGCAGTGATGTTGACTGTTTGACAGCGGCTGCGAATGGTTGGCAATAATTGCTCCGGATGTGATGAGACCAGGATAAAACAACAGCGCTCACCAGGCTCTTCTAACACTTTCAGTAACGCATTGGCAGCAGCCACATTCATCCGCTCAGCTTGCTCAATCAACACCACGCGATATCCTTGGGCATGGGCAGTTTGTGAAATAAAGTGCGTCACCTCACGCACGCTATCAACTTTGATGATCTCCAGCTTGCCTTGCGGTGCTAAATGCAGGCAGTCAGGATGCCCCGCTTCACTATGCCACAGGTGTTGGTTTTTATCGCGTTGCTGCGCCACACCGCAGTCGCATAGTAAGTAGTATACCAATGCCTGAGCCAATTGAACCTTGCCCAATCCCTGTTGACCACACAGCACTAACGCATGCGGCAATTGATTAGCGCCAACACGCCGTACCAGCGTTTGCCAACTTGATTCCAACCAGGGATATAGTGCTGTCGTCACAGACGTTTTACCTCCATTACACCTCTGACACGTTGAATCAATTGACGGATCTTTTCAAGCTGATCACTGTTATGCACTTCCACTGTGAGTAAAACTTCATCCAGTTGACGACGACGATTACTCTGGGCACGCATACCGGCAATAACCACTTTTTCAGCCGCCAGCAAGGCGGTAATATCGCGCAGCACATTGTGATCTTGCAGCGCATTGATATGTAAATCAACGCTAAAGCGGCCGGTAAAATGCTTACCCCAGGAAACCGCAATCACACGATCGGCCGAGCGTTCTTTGGCCTTGGCAAACTGCTGGCAGCCCGCACGGTGTACCGTCACACCACGCCCTTGGGTAATAAAGCCAACCACCTGATCACCGATAATCGGCTTACAACACTTGGCCATATTCGCCATCAAATTATCCACACCACCAATCACCAGGCTGCTGGGCTGTGCTGAAGGCACACTGGTTGTTTTGCTCAACACTGGCTCATGAGGTTCATCGCGACTGGGGGCATACAACAATTCCAGTTGTCGCATCACGCCGGGCAGTTTAATCTCGCCTGCCCCCAGGGCAACGTAAAGATCATCGGCTTTGCGCAAACTAAAGCGAGCAGCCAGCGCATCATAGTCTACATTACGATAATGGGCTTTTTTAACTGCTTTGTGCAGTTGTTCTTTACCTTCTTGTAAGAACAACGATTTATCCTGCCGGCGAAACCATGCCTGCACTTTGCTTCTGGCCCGACTGCTAACCAAGTAGCCGGCGTCTGAATTCATCCAATCACGGCTGGGCTTACCTTGGCTTTGGGTAAGGATCTCCACTTGATCACCCGTATTAAGCTGATAGGTAAGCGGGACCATTTTATTATCAACCTTAGCTCCCCGACAGCGATGGCCAACATCAGTGTGAATGTGATAGGCAAAATCCAATGGCGTGGCACCTTTGGGCAAGTCTACCACGGCACCATCCGGGGCAAACACATACACACGCTCATCAACTGTCTGGCTGCGCAAAACCTCCAGCGAGCCATCTTCCTGTGCCAATTCAGCCTGCCAGTCCAGCAGTGAACGTAGCCAGTTAATGCGATTTTCTAGGCTAACATCACGCCCCCCGCCTTCTTTATAACGCCAATGCGCTGCCACGCCCATCTCATTCTCTTCATGCATACTAAAGGTGCGGATCTGCACTTCAATACTCTTGCCTTGCGGGCCCTCGACCACAGTATGAATGGATTGGTAGCCATTGGGCTTAGGCGAGGCAATGTAATCATCAAACTCACCGCTAATGGGCGCCCATTGTGCATGCACCATACTTAAGGCACGGTAGCAGGAACTGATATCACGCACCAAAATGCGCACTGCACGCACATCAAATAACCCCTCAAAATCGAGATGTTTTTGCTGCATTTTGCGCCTGATGCTATAGATATGCTTGACCCGACCCTGCACCTGGGCATCGATGCCACTTGCCGCTAAATTGCTTTTAATCGTCTCAATCACGTTGGCAATATACTGCTCGCGATCAACCCGACGCATATCGAGTTTTTGCTTGATCATGCTATAGTCTTGCGGATGCAACCACTGGAAAGCACGGTCTTCTAACTCCCATTTCAATTGGCCGATGCCCAGACGGTTGGCCAATGGTGCATATACCTGCATAATCTCATGGGCCAGCGTTAGCGCACGCGCCTGGGGTAATTGCTTGGAAGAACGCATAGCACATACCACTTCAGCCAGCTTAATCAACACGACACGCACATCGGCGATCATCGCCAGTAACATCTTACGCAAGCCATTGACTTTGGCTGGGTCAAGCTCTTTAGCAGAGGAGGCTTGCAATGATTGCAGCGCCAACATCTTGTCAGTGCCTTTAAGCAATTTAACCACACCATCACCAAACTGTGTGGCAATGCTTTCATCATCGATGATGCTGGCGCTGGTCAAAGGGTAGAGCAATGCTGCCAACACTGCGGTGGGCTCGGCATGCAACTCAGAGAGTGTCACCGCCATCACCACGCCTTGATGGTAGCGCGACTGGGCAAACTCTGAGGGATGATCGATACCGTATTGTTCTAAATAATCCAGTGCTGTTGTTAGGGTTTCAATGGTTTGAGGGCTGTAAAGCTGGCGCAACCAAGCAAACCAAACGTTAAGATCAACCTGGCCCTGGCAATCAATCGACACAACATGCGCAACTTGAACCATAGTTATCAATATTGTCGGTGTTATTACCAGTGTAACAAAAAACCACGCGCCGGCGTGGTTTCAGTTTGATCACATTAAGGCTAGTTATTTAATATAATTCTTATAATAATTCTGCCAAATCGTTGGTGTGAGCGCATCAACACCAGCGTAACCATGCCCAGCCTGCCAGGCAGTCCAGCCGATAAAACCACCGCTACTCTGATCATTCAACGGCACCGCATATTGGTTAACGTCACTCAATAATGTACCCACATCACTACTACACGTCTCTGGATTTGTTGGCTGATTCGGCACCCCAAACTCATCAATGACCACACGAAGATGATTGTCATGCATGTATTTTACAAAATCCTGCATGGCTAAATCGGTGGCAAATTTATCATTACCGGCACAGGTAGCATCTGTGCCGCTATAGTTTTTGTCAAAATACTGATGCACTGCAACTGCCCAGTTGTTACCAGGGTCATAAATTTTACTCGGTATAATATTATCAACGTTAATACCATAACCCTGATCTTGTAACCAACTATGCAAACCGCTCCAGTTATTACCTTCGACTAAAATCAAGTTCTTCAACCCTTGAGCACGAATTGCACTAATACCGGCATTATCGTTAGCAACCACTCGCCCCATATCCATTTGGTTAGGCTCATTCATCACTTCAAAAATCAACTGATTGAACTGACCATGGCGGCCATCAAATTGCGTGGCCAAACCTTTAAACTTGGTGGCGATTTTTGTCCAAACCTGTTGTATTTGATCCGGCGATACCGGTGCGGGGCCACCATTACCACCGGTTGGCATATTAATGTCAAATTTACGCATATAGTTATGCAAGTCCAAAATAACAGTGACATTGTTTGTTAGCAGATCCAGCACTTCAGCATACACAGCGTCTAAGTAAGCCCCTGGCTCATTAGATTCGTCAATATATCCCCAGCGAATTGGAAAGCGCACTGTGTTAGCACCGGTTTGCAGATAAGGAACCGCATCCTCATAGGAAGGAATCCACCAGCCCAAATTCGTCATATAATCCTCACCCTGGCCGGCTTCAGCACCAGACAGGTTAATACCATGCAACGCTAGCTTAGTGCCATAAACAACCGGCACCGGGGAATCAGTCGCACTCATGGTCAATGTATTATCAGCAAAGCTACCCTGCATATTATGAGACGCATATTTTTCATTAAGCGCTTTGGTATCGACAGACAGCTTACCGTTTTGATTACTCACATAAAAACCAAAATAGGCGCCACCGGCATAATTGGCTGAAAAAACAATATTCTCACCGCCCGACGGGATAGTAAATTGCTCAGATTCTTCCGGGCCAATCACATCCTGACAAGGACTAGAAATAGGACTACTGGCACAAACTGGCGTTTGAGCATTTTTTAAAAACACATAGTGTGTGTGATTGGTAAAAGTGAAGGTGGCAGCCATAGCGGCACTGGAGGTTAAAGCTGTCGCTAATGCAATTAATAATTTCATCATTATCTCTCTGATTAATTTGGTAATAGCCTAATTAAGGTGATTGCCAGAATCAACCATCTACTCTGTTTATTCTATCCATTGACTGTATTGACATTATGTACGGCAGGTTAATAAAGCAATCGACTCTACATGACTGGTATGGGCAAACATGTCCATAATGCCTGCCTGCTCAAGCTGATAACCATATTCATTGACCAAAATGCCAATATCACGCGCCAGTGTCGCCGGATTACAGGAGACATAAACCACCCGCGCGATGCGCTGTTGTGCCACCCAATGCATCACCATTTCAGCGCCGGCGCGCGGCGGATCCAGCAACACTTTATCAAAAGCCTGATGAGAGAAAGGTAAATCCGCTAAGGCTTCAAACAGATTTGCCGCATAAAACTGCGCATTCTCAATCTGGTTATGTTGCGCATTCTTAAGTGCCCGCACTGCCATGGCCGGATCACCTTCCACCCCAACCACGGCTTTAGCATAACGCGCAATCGGCAAGGAAAAATTACCTAGTCCGCAAAATAAATCCAGTACCCGATCGCTCGGTTGCAGATCCAATAAAGCAAGGGCTTGATCAACCATTTGGTGGTTAA
>JANQIS010000239.1 GCA_028282045.1 Gammaproteobacteria bacterium | reverse complement strand
TTGGCGTCAGTTTCCATAAGAATGAGGTATTAACCTGCGACAGTTTCGGTGGCGCGCTACCGTTGAGAATTTGCTCATTGCTCAACAGGCCGTAGTCGAAACGGTTGCTTTCATAGCTGATATTGAATAAATGTGACGGATCAGGCCGATAACCTACACCACTGGAGAAATAGTCTATGTGACGGCGATGATAGCTGTAGTTGGTTTGTGCATCAAGGTACCAATTGCCGTACAGCTTAACCGAACCTTGGGCAACCAAGTCAGATAATCGGTTGTTATAATCAGGGTTTTCCGTGGTGATACATTGGCTATTATCGCCGCCTTGGCCACAGATTGAAACCCGTCGCTCAGTAAAGTAAACGGCCTGACCGATAGCGCCGGAAAATATCTGTTGGCCTTTAGCATTATTCAGTGAAGTATACAGCGCGGCACTGAGGCGGTTGTTGTTACCTATACGGTCCTCACCACTGAAACGGTTAGTGCTGAACATTTGCTGTAAGTTAAACGTGCTAATGCTGCTATCAAACACCGGGATGTTGCTTTGGTTACGATAAGGCACATAAAGATAATATAACCTTGGTTCAAGTGTTTGGAAGTAATGCTCACCCCATAACGTCAATTGACGATCAAAAAATAATGCACTGTCCACAGCCACAATAGGGAGGGTGCGACTGGTGTGTTTATCGGGGAAACCGTTGCTGGCGAAATGACTTAACTGATATTGTGTTGCGCTCAATGAAATTGACGGGCGTAAATAACCATAAGTTTTAAAGAAGTTAAAGCCAACGGTTGGCTCAGCATAAAAACGCTGTCCATCTACCGGTTCAATACTATTGAGTGCCGCGGTTTTGAGAAAATTGCTGTAACTTGCTCGTACGCTTAAAGTGAGCGGATGCAGTAGATAAGGGTATTGCCCTTGTACTGTGAATTGTGGCATTCGCTCGTAAGGGCGGTTTGCTACGCTCAGTGAGGGGTTTACAATTTGGTAACTGCTCACCAGGCCATTCACATTCCAATGTGCATCATTATAAACCAGGCCGGCTTGGCGCGGCAGTAACACAGTGTTAGAAGCAATTGCGCTATTATCCTGGCTAAAATCACCCAGGTAATCCTGGTCGCTTACTTTATTGTAAATGCCCTGGAAAGTGAGATGATCAGTTAAATTGGTGGTGTCAGTGGCAGCAAAGCGATAGCGGTTTTGATTGGTCTTATTGTCTTTATAAATGTAACCGCCTTCAAGCTCCCCGCTACTGGACTGTGTCAAATAACGGAAGGTGTTACGCCATAAAATGCCTCGCTTGGAGTAATAATTAAGGCCAATAAGGTCGTCATAGTTTGATGCCAGATTCAGGTAATAAGGCACATATAGCTCAGCACCGTTACTATTGCTGTAACTGGCACTACCATAGAGAAATCCGGTTTTACGATTACTGTTGATCGGAAAGTTAAAATAGGGTGAATAAAATACCGGAATACCATGTAATTTTAACACGGTATTATAAGCTTCACCACGGCCAGTTGTCCGGTTGAGGTCAATTTCACTGGCTTGCAGTTTCCACGTATCTTGTGTTGGCGGACAGGTTGAATAGGTTGCATTATGCAAGACATATTGATTCTGATTAAGCTGTTTGCCTGAGGCAGCATAACCATGGGCATAGCCGGTAAAGTTAGGGTCGTAATAGTTTTGATCACCTGGCGTGCCACCAGGGCTGACCTGAATCAAGTAATGAGCATCTTTCATGTCAGCTTGATGGTTAATCAGGTTGGCGCTCATGCTGCGTGCCAGCAGCAATTGTTCCGGCTGGCGCAGACGGATATTGCCATTGGCTTGAATTTTCTCTAGCTTGCCAGTTTTCAGGTTGGGATAGATGATCGCGTTATTGGCATACAGTTTGCGCCCCGGTTGAGTCACGACTACGCCGTCAGATAGTTCAAGAGCACCATGGATTTTGTAGCTGGTATGGCCGGGTGTGACGTTAGTGGGCGAATCAGCAATGCTTTTCATCGAGGGCGGAACTTTGGGTTCGTAATAGTGACCACCACACACGGAGCAATTATTCGGGCTATCGCTACGATCAGGGATCCAGCCTAGTGCATTGGCCAGTGCAGCTTGCTTGACATCCCCACTGGCGTGGCGGTTATAGATAGCGCTATCGAACCGGAGGGTTGCATGGCAGACCCATTGGCCATGCTCAGCAATACATTGCCAGTCATGGTGATAAGGATTTGCCACCAATTTAATCCCGTAGGCACTAGAGCACGACAGTGCTGCCAAAATAGCCACTGATAGCATACGCAGAGAATGGGTAGATTGCTTATGAATCACGTGGGCTAGGCAGTCAAATGGTTAAACGCTGTATTCTAGCATTGGTGGGGGTGAGGTACTATCCCTGTACTTGATACTGACTATTTAACCTGGGTCACGGTTGTTGGAGGCAATAAACCTCATTGTTTTTCTGCAAATTAAAGAGATTGCGTTTGTATTCTGCCAATAACGGACAACTTGGTAAATTGCTACCACTTGAGTTGCTGCAAGCCTTGTAACGTTCTTTCGGTCATAGTGTGCAGATTTTCTAAAACATCATGAAACCCCGGTTTTTGTTGCGCAAATACCATTACATCTACAAATTTATCCCAATTATCCTGCCATTGTGTCGAGCTATTTAACTCGTCAATGGCGTTGTATAGATCATAAAGATGCCTAACCAGGTTTGTGTCACGATAGTGTGATCGATGCTTACTGGTAGCAACACGCCTGGTCAAAGCCACCCATTTTTCTGCAGCAGTTTCGATAACAGCAACACTTTTAACCGAGAACTCAAGGTGCTCGACTTTATCACCGAAGACTTGGCGTACTAACGTGGTTACTGGTTTTATCTCAGGCTCAACCCTAACGTCTGCTAAAAAGAACTCTAGTGCAATAAAGGGTTTCATCGTCTGTACATGAGAGAATTGCGAGGGGTAATTAGCACGAAGTCCCATAAACTGGCCTTCATTTCGTACCCGAATCGACGAGTCATCTATATTAAAGCCATTAGTTTTTAGTGCTTTGACCAACTCATGTCGAAATACTCTTAATGCTTTACGTCTATATTCCTTGCTTAACGCCTTTTCCGGCTCTTTAAATCGGATTTTGAAGTCGCAATCTTCTGACATCCGCTCAATAATACGATGTGCTTTCGTTAATGAAGTGCCGCCTTGAAATATCAGATCATACAAATCATGTGAAATCTCGGTAACAATAGCGATGGCCTTTGTGATATATAGGTCTTTCTCGATAACGTATTCATCAAGCCCCAAATGCTCAGATAATGCTTTAATTTCTTTCAGTGTTTCAGGGCTAATACTACTTTGCATAAATCATACTTTCTATACGTAATGTTCGGTTTTCATACTGGATTTTCCGCCTAAACCGGCTTTTTAATCGCACTTCAAATCGAGCCGGTACTTGTTGAGATTTTCCCGTATTATAATCTTTGGCTGCCTGGCTCAATTCCCAGTCAACCCCTAAGCGTTTTAATGCTTCGATACATGCTTCGGTAAAGCCAGAGCGAATAACGGGTCTGTCAAGATATTCGGATGGCTCTGCTTTTGCATAAATACCATATCCTAACTTTACAAGCTGTCCATCTGAAACTAAATCGTTAAGTGCACGACTCACCTGTCTGGCGCCTCCTAAACTGCTGACATCACGGCGTAAAACAACAATACCTGGCCTTGTTTCAATATAGGCCAGCAACTTATCTCTAAAAGTATTTTTATAGCGTGTTGTCATAACAAATCCTTTTTGCCAATAATAGACAGTTTGATTATAGCACACTCTTTCATCAGAAAACACATTTTAATGCCAACAATAGACAATTTTGTCTTTTCGTATTATTTGGTTGGATTAACTTGTCTATCCTCACTAAATATAATTAGCTAGGCCAAATCGCCCATATTACTGTGTTGCGCATTACCCATATGTAATAAACACACTACATACCTGACTGCTTGCCTTATCACTTTATTGATACTGGCGTATCGACAATTAACATATAGCCTTGTAAGTAAAATCAAAATAAACGCTTGCATTAACGTATTAAATGCCGATATAG
>JANQIS010000217.1 GCA_028282045.1 Gammaproteobacteria bacterium | reverse complement strand
TCGAAATCATGAGGTTACTAAGCCCACAGTTACAGGCATTTATTGCCGTGTGTGAGCAAGGCAGTGTACATGCCGGCGCAGACATCCTTCATTTGACCCAAACCGCCGTAACTCAGCGCATCCGCAACTTAGAAGCTCAGTTAGGTACATCACTATTTGTACGCTCACGTCGCGGCATGCAGCCAACGGCTGAAGGTGAAGCACTACTACAATATTGCCATGCTGTCACAGCATTAGAAGGTGAAACACTGGCTAAAATTACTGGCCAGGCTGCTTTAAGCACGGTCTCGCTTGTTATAACAGGCCCAACCAGTATTATGCGCTCGCGGATTATTCCCGCCTGTACACCAATCCTTAAACAATACCCGCAGACATTGATTCACTTTATGATTAACGATGAAGACTCGCGCCACCACGCCCTACGCCAAGCCAAGGCAGATTTTGCCGTGTTGCAGCCACATCACATCACACCAGAAATGCGCAGCAAGACACTCAAGCCGGAGCTTTACGTATTGGTTGGCCCCAAAGCATGGCAGCAGCGCTCATTGGAAGACATTATTACCCATGAGCGTATCATTGACTTTGAGCCTGGTGACCAGATGACACTCACTTATCTGAAACATTACCACTTAGCATCGCTGGCACGCCCGGAGCGTTATTTTGTTAACAACCCTGATGAACTGGTTGATTTGATCAGCGCACAGGTGGGGTATAGTGCATTGACATGGGAGTTCTTTGAGATGTTCAAAGACACCAAGCCCATCACCTTACTTGATCCTGATGAACACGTTGATTTCCCGATTAAACTGGTTTGGTTTGACCGCCCTGTAGCGCCACATTATTTTCAAGCCATCATCGACGCAGTGCAATAACGACTGTCGACACAGCTTACCCGCTATTGAGACACACAACAAAGCTACTTATCTTCTTTCCATACCTGCTGCCGATAATAGCGCAACTCCTCAATCGACTCGCGAATATCGTCCAAGGCCACATGTTTAGACACTTTCTTAAACCCCTTATACACTTTGGGTGACCAGCGCCTTGCCAGCTCTTTAAAGGTGCTCACATCCACAATACGATAATGACAATACGCCTCCAGCTCTGGCATATAACGACCCAAAAAACGCCGGTCCTGCCAAATACTATTACCACACAGTGGTGCCACACCTTTTTTCACATGCTGCTTTAAAAAGTCAATAGTCTGAGCCTGAGCATCAGCTTCGGTCACCTTACTGCCTTTAACTCGCGCCACCAACCCTGATTTGGTATGCGTCTTGGTGCACCAGCTATCCATCTGCGCCAGTATCGTATCCGGTTGGTGAATGGCCAGCACCGGACCCTCAGCAACCATATTGAGCTGTGCATCCGTGACGATAGTAGCGATTTCAATAATACGGTCTTTTTCAGGGTTTAGCCCGGTCATCTCCAGGTCCATCCAGATCAAGTTAGTCTCACACACCATAGGAGGTTACCTCACCCAAAATATTACGTTTTAATCTCAATAAGTTAGCCAAACAACCTGTCATTGGCGCACAGGCATGAAACCAGGTTAACGCTTTGATTTTACTGAATTGGCACCTGCACAAAAATGACAACCTGTGTTCAAGGCAAGCTCGGTACACCATACTGAGAATCGCTTTAGTTTAAATGCTGTTATTGAAGCATGAAGTCCCTGAGCACGCCAATACCGCACTGACATATGGCATCAGGATCCATCATTGCCCCTTGCCAACAACAACAAACAGTTTTGTATCAGAAAATACCTGCTTAAGCTTTTGATTTTTCAAAACTAATTGCCTAACAGATACGTTTTGTGTAATAAAACCCATGCTCTGTTACGTAACTCTAATATCATAAAAAATTATTCTTTCATATGATAGACAGCATCAAAAGTGCTACAGGAGCTCACTATGAAAAAATGGATTAAAGCCACTTTTACTGCATTGACCAAACTCAGCGCCAGCTCAGCATTTGCCTAACCTGGACATTGTAGTTGGTAACAATACAAAATATGTTGCAATTTATCCAGAAAGCGGTATATAATGCAACAAGTTGATGTCATTTTGCGCATTAACGCTTGCACTGTTGGATAACAGCGCACCAAAAACCCTTCTCATGCTTTGCCGGACCTCACAGTCCGGCTTTTTTCTGGCACAATAAACACATGATTATTTTGCCGTAATAAAAAATGATGTATCTAGGTATTGATATTGGCACTTCAGGTATCAAAACTGTAGTGATCAACTGCGAACAACATATCATTGCACAAATCACTATCCCTTTAGCACTTTCTAACCCCAAGCCGCTATGGTCAGAACAAAACCCTGAAGATTGGTTTGACGCCGTGCTACAAGGTCTGTCCATATTACAACAAGAACATGCGCCGGTACTGGCCCAAGTTAGCGCTATTGGCCTAACCGGACAGATGCATGGGGCAGTGTGCCTGGACCGCCAAGGGAAGGTGTTGCGCCCTGCCATCTTGTGGAATGATGGGCGCAGCTATCGTGAATGTGATGATCTGATGCAGCGCTATCCTGAGTTTCTTAACATTGGTGCTAACTGTGTTATGCCCGGGTTTACCGCCCCCAAACTGTTGTGGCTACAGCGCCATGAACCAGAGCTTTTTCAGCGAATCGATAAGGTATTACTGCCCAAAGACTATATTCGTTATCGACTCACCGATGAATTGGCCACCGACATGTCCGATGCCGCCGGTACCTTATGGTTAGACGTGGCTAAGCGGTGCTGGTCAGAGAAATTATTACAAGCTTGTGGGCTGACCCTCAAGCATATGCCACCGGTACTGGAAGGCACAGAGGTTGCTGGTATATTACGCTCTGATCTGGCCAGACGATTTGGTATGCAACCAGTACCTTGTGTAGCAGGGGCTAGCGATAATGCTGCCGGCGCATTGTCTATGGGTGTGATTCACAATGGTCAGGCCATGCTATCATTGGGTACGTCCGGAGTGTATTTTGTGGCAAGTGACCAATGCCGTGCCAATGCCAGCCGTGGCCTACATAGCTTCTGTCATTGTATCCCTAACACCTGGCACCAGATGGGTGTGATCCTTGCTGCTGCCAGTGCTTTATCCTGGTGGCATAGCATTCATGGTCAAGTTGCGTTAACCACACTGATCGATGAAGCACAACAAATTGATAAAGCTGATATCCCAGTGTTCTTGCCCTATTTATCCGGCGAGCGCACACCACATAACAACCCTCATGCTACTGCGCGCTTTGATGGTATGAGACAGAACACCACCCGTGCTCATCTTACACAGGCAGTGCTAGAAGGTGTGGCATTTGCCTTTGCTGACTGCCAGGATGTTATCTATGATGCCGGCACGCAGGTTAATAGTGTCTGTGTGATCGGCGGTGGGGCACGCAGTCAGTATTGGGGCAAATTGATTGCCAGTATTCTTGATCAACCGCTACAGTACCACCAAGATGCGACTATCGGCCCAGCCTTTGGCGCCGCACGCTTAGCGTTAATCAGTGATGGTTATGCGCTTGAAAAAGTAGCAACTGCACCACCTTTAGCTGAAACAATACAGCCTGACAACACACTGCAGTCTATACTCAAGCAGCGCCTGCAGCGTTATCGTGAAAGTTATCGGGCAAACACATAGCGATTCAATTTATTCTCCAACAACTCCTGCTGGCCGGAAACGGGTTGCGGATCAATATCTTGCTCTAGCGCCCAGTCACTTAAACTTTCTAAAGAGTGTTTTGCACTAAGGATATGCTGACCTAATTCATCAGACCAGCCTTGATAACGTGTGTTAAGCACCGCTTCAAACTCTTTGCCAGAGAGCATGGCTTCTGCCACCAGCAGACTTTTCGCCAGCACATCAATGCCCCCAATATGGCCGTAGAACAAATCAGAGGTATTGATACTTTGACGACGCACTTTGGTGTCAAAATTAAAGCCACCGGTTGTAAAGCCACCCGCCTTAACAATGTGATACATCACTTGAGCACAAGTTTCAACACTATTGGGAAACTGGTCGGTATCCCAGCCATTTTGCGGATCACCTCGGTTGGCATCAATACTACCAAAGCAATCTAAGGCAATCGCGCTAGCAACTTCATGCTCAAAGCTATGACCTGCCAAAGTAGCATGGTTAGCCTCGATATTAACTTTAAACTCTTTTTCTAACCCATAACGATGCAAAAAACCGCTAACAGTTGCAGTGTCATAATCATACTGGTGCTTAGTCGGCTCACAAGGCTTAGGTTCAATCAACAATGTACCCTTAAAACCGATCTTGTGCTTATGCTCAGCCACCATGGCAAGGAAGCGCGCCAGTTGATCTCCCTCACGCTTAAGGTCCGTATTAAGCAAGGTATCATAGCCCTCGCGTCCGCCCCATAACACATAGTTCTCACCATTTAAGCGGTGGGTTGCTTCCAATGCATGACGTACTTGAGTCGCAGCATAGGCAAACACTTGTGGATTTGGATTAGTCGATGCACCTGCCATAAAGCGTGGATGCGAAAAAGCATTAGCGGTGCCCCACAACAGCTTGATGCCAGTTTGCGCCATCTTCTGTTCAAAGTAATCCACCATGACATGAAAGTTTTTCACAAAACCCTTGAGTGAATCACCAGGGGCTGCCACATCCGTATCGTGGAAGGTAAAATAAGGCACACCAAGCTTGCTGATAAACTCAAAAATTGCATCAGCTTTATTGCGCGCTGTCTGCTGAGCATCTTTGCCCACCCAAGGCATACAACGGGTTGCACCACCAAACGCGTCTTCACCACCCCAGCAAAAATTGTGCCAGTAGCACACCCCAATACGCAAATGCTCAGCCATCGTTTTACCCATCACTTTACGCTCAGCATCATAAAAACGATACGCCAATGGATCACTGGCATCGCTACCTTGATATTCAACACTGACCACATCGGGGAAAAATTCAGTCATAGTGACTCCTTACTCATAGTGATGTGATGCCACTGGCCGCCCCAAATGACGCGCTTTCACACCACGATACAGGTTAGTTTCAATTTCTTCTAGAGAACGGCCCTTAGTCTCAGGCACAAACCATGCCACAAATACCAGCCCCAGCACAGTAAGCGCAGCATATAAATAAAACGTATGGCCAATCCCTAAAAAATGCACCAAAGTCAGAAATGTTGCTGATACTAATACGTTAAACCCCCAGTTAGCACAGCTCGCAATTGCCATCCCCATGCCCTTAACATTGAGCGGAAACAGCTCTGACATCATCAAATAGCACAATGGCCCCAGACTAATACCGAAAAACACGATATAACCCAATACCACAATAACTGACAGTATCTTAGCGATGCTATGAAAGTGGCCTTGATACACACCACCTAACAACGCCAGACAAACAATCATGCCAACAAAACCAATAAAAAATAGTGGGCGGCGCCCCAGCTTATCAACTACGGCAATACCAATAATGGTTGCCAATACAAACACAATACCGTCGGCCATTGCCGCCAAATATTGCTGATGCACCGTCTGATAGCCCGCATTGTGATAGATCACCGGAGCATAATACATAATGGTATTAAGAGGCTATCCGAAAAGGGTTATTCCCTTTCAAATTGCACTCAATCAATGCATACTTTTTCAAGCATCAGCCTATAATACGAGATTTTCACGC
>JANQIS010000138.1 GCA_028282045.1 Gammaproteobacteria bacterium | reverse complement strand
AGGAATTGGTGTGAATGTTCCCGGTGCGTTTGCTGAATATTTAGCGATTCCGGCGCGCAACGCCTTCAAAGTACCCGAAAGCATTGATGATGACCTGGTCGCCATCTTTGACCCATTGGGTAATGCTGTTCACACTGCTCTGTCATTTGATCTGGTAGGTGAAGACGTATTGATTACCGGTGCCGGTCCTATCGGTATCATGGCTGCAGCCGTCTGTCGCCACGTGGGTGCTCGCCATATCGTCATCACAGATATTAATGACTACCGCCTAAGCTTAGCCGCAAAAATGGGTGTTAGTAAAACACTCAATGTCGGCCAATGTAGTAATAAAAAAGCCACCGTTCAATTACTGCAAAACACCATGCAAGATCTTGCCATGACTGAAGGTTTTGACGTTGGGCTTGAAATGTCGGGCAACAGCACTGCCATTGGTAGTATGGTCGACACCATGAATTGCGGCGGCAGAATCGCCGCGCTAGGTATCAGCGGCAAACGTATTGATATTAACTGGGATCGTATTATTTGGAAGGGCTTGTGGATCAAAGGCATTTACGGGCGCGAAATGTTTGAAACCTGGTACAAAATGGTTACCCTGATCCAAAGCGGCCTGGATATCAGTCCAGTGATCACGCATCGTTTAGCGCTGAAAGATTACCTCACAGGTTTTGAACTCATGAAATCCGGTCAATGTGGTAAAGTGATTCTGGACTGGTCGGTGTGACTGCTGCGCGTGCTAAAGCCTATCGTCAAAATTATCAAGCGATTTTGCCCAATATCCAGATTAAGGCCATCACGACAAAATTGCCCCATTAAAGCTGCCATCAGAAATAACTTCCAGGAATATCAGGTGGCAGGTACCTGGCTGGTACGGTACCGAATACAGCAGTACTTCCAGGCGCGCGCGCTGCCATTGTCACCATCGTGCCTGAATGTGCACCGGCACTCAATGCAGTCGAGGCTATCCTGGAACCAGGCGCACTCATGTTTGAGTTAACCGATTGAGACTGAGAAGCAACATTTTCGGGCGACATCAAATACCCCGAATGCACTAGTAGTTCAAGCATTGTATCCAATGCCCATCGCTTATCATCACCACTCCTTAATATCCTTCTTGTCAAAGTCAGCCAATCCGCTCTTAACGAGGTTTCTGTCGGCATTGTTGTAGATATACCTGTACCGGGTGCTGGTGCTGGAGCTCTCATCGGTGATGTAGGTACAGCAGCAGCCCTGCGAGATGCTGCTGCAATAGCTAGTGCAAAACCGCCTCCAACTGATGGCAGTTTTGCTTCTGTTACTGATGATGCTGACCTGGCAGTGTCTCTAGCACCATAGCAGACACGCTCATGGCCAGACATGCTTGCTGCGCGTGCACCGCAAGGTAACCCAGGTACTTGTTGTGGCAACGAACCTACTGATGCTACCGATAATTCTGACAATGCGGCAACGCCTGCGGTGGGTATCGCTGCCGGAGTACCCATCGGTGATGTAATAAGCCTAGTAGTGCTTAGATATGTTTCAGATGTAACTGCTGTAGCTGGTACAAAACCGTTTTTAACCGCTCGCCATGGTGCTTCTGTTACTGATGGTGCTGCATGATGTGCTACTGAACGTCTTTCTTTTAAAACGTATGGCGGTTGAGCCGGTTCTCCATAGCCTCCTGCATAAGCTGATGTCGCAGCCGCCGCTGTACTTACATCAGATGAATCTCCTTCACGCAAGAATTTACATTGATATGCGCTCGGAATGTACTTGCGCAGTGCACTGTTTATTTTTACTTCGTCTTCTTCTTTGTATTGATTCTTCATATATCCTGGCGCTAGTATCGACTGTAGTAACTGCACCTTCTTGATGTTCCAACCACCCTGTTTGCTAACAATGCATGCTATAGCAGAAAACACATCAGCTCGATTTCGGCCTGGTTGCCCAATGCGTTTAACACACCGATTAATTTTTCGGCCTAGTGCCGATAGTGTTTTCTCAGCGATGACCTCACAACCCGCTGTAAAACCAAGTCCCTTCTCAGTAAGCTCGGCTATTGCTACTAAAGATTTGGCTAGCTGATGGGCTGTAAGCTTAGAATCACCAAGCATAGCAGCACAGAACTTATCGGCTGTAAATATCGCAGAAAGGCGTAAATTAGCATGATACGGTGTTAACTTAGACAAATTTGCCAACCCAAACAATAATCGAGTAATCAAGTCTGCATTGTTTGGTATTGCTTTGAGCAAGGCTAAAACATCAGCCAGCTCCTGATGTGATACAAATAAAAAATCCTTTCCATACTTTTCTAAAAACTTTTTAATGACAGAGGGCTTGTTTGAGCAAGCAGTAAGGTATATAGCGTACGCGACTGCGTTACATAGCCCCCTGTGTTTTCTATCATTCTCTACATAGCTTTCAATCCTATTAACAGCCTTACCAAAATGCGTACCTCCCTCTTTAAACTGATCAAGTAACTCATCCGTGTTTGGTTTTGTGCTTTGTCCTTTTGGCGGCATAACATTCTCAATTTACTATTAAACAGATTCCAATTAAATATTACATTATTATCAAGTGTCAACATCATGCCAGCAAACTTGGTTACTCTGATGCCGTTTGACGCACTAACCCTATATGTGAAAACTTCTCCCGAGAACAGCTCACGCGTTGACCGGCCCGATAAGGGTCGGATTTAATTGTGGCTTTAGCATTCCACCGGGTTTATAACCCTGCTTTCAATGAGGCTTGAATAAATTTATCCAGATCACCATCGAGTACCGCTTGGGTATTGCTGATCTCAACGCCGGTGCGTAAATCTTTGATGCGCGACTGGTCCAACACATAAGAACGGATCTGGCTTCCCCAACCAATATCAGATTTGCTCTCTTCCACAGCCTGTTGATCAGCCTGGCGCTTTTGTACTTCCATCTCATAGAGCTTGGCTTTGAGTTGTTTCATGGCATGGTCTTTGTTTTGATGCTGGGAGCGTTGCGACTGACACTGCACCACAATGCCACTGGGCGCATGAGTAATACGTACCGCTGAGTCAGTGCGGTTAACATGTTGGCCGCCGGCACCGGAAGCTCGGTAAGTATCAATACGCAAGTCACCGGGGTCGATACTAATATCGATATCGTCATCGACTTGCGGTGAAACGAACACTGAAGCAAATGAAGTGTGGCGCCGGTTACCGGAATCAAACGGCGATTTACGCACCAACCGATGCACGCCAATTTCAGTGCGCAACCACCCAAAAGCATAATCACCTTCTACATAAATAGTAGCACTTTTAATACCAGCCACCTCACCAGGCGAGACTTCAATCAAGGTCGTATTAAAACCATGAGACTCGCACCAGCGCAGATACATGCGCAATAACATTTCCGCCCAGTCTTGTGCTTCAGTACCACCGGAACCGGAGTTAATATCGATATAGGCATTGTTGGCATCCATCTCGCCGGAAAACATACGGCGAAATTCCAATAGTTCAAGTTTTTGTATTACGTTGGCCGCTTCAGTTTGTGCATCAGTGAGCAAGTCAGGCTCATGCTCTTCCACCGCCAGCATGACCATCGCTTCAACGTCTTCAATAGATTGGCTAACCTGATCTAAACCATCGACAATGGCTTCTAATTGTGCCCGTTCCTTGCCTAACGCTTGTGCCTGTTCAGGCTGATTCCAAACCTCAGATTGCTCTAATTCACGGGTTACTTCTTCCAGACGCTCACGTTTGACAGGATAGTCAAAGATACCCCCTCAGCGCGTCAATGCGCGCTTGCATATCGGTGATTTGCGCTTTTAAACTTCCGGTTTCCATGATACTGATCAGGTTAAATTCTTGCATGGTGCACAGTATAATGCAGCATCGCCCAATTGTATAACACATTGATGACAATTTTAGTTACCGGCGCTGCTGGTTTTATTGGCTATCATCTCTGCCAGGCATTACTCGCTCAAGGTAAAACGGTCATCGGCATTGATAATCTCAATGATTATTATGATGTCAGCTTAAAACAAGCCCGTCTCAAGCAACTAAAAACTCAGCAACGTTTTGTGTTCCAACAGCTTGATATTATTGAGCGCAATACAATGGCCCAGTTATTTTCCCACCAGGCATTTACTGTGGTTATTCATCTGGCTGCACAGGCGGGTGTGCGCTACTCACTAGCAAACCCGCACAGCTATATCGACAGCAATGTAGTCGGCTTTATGAATATACTGGAAGGCTGCCGTACTCAGCAGGTTGAACATCTGGTTTATGCTTCGACCAGCTCGGTGTATGGTGCCAATAGTAAACAACCGTTTAATGAATCAGATGGCTGCAATCACCCACTGGCCATCTACGCTGCCACCAAAAAAGCCAATGAACTGATGGCTCATAGCTATGCCAGCCTGTATCAATTGCCGTGTACTGGACTGCGCTTTTTTACGGTATACGGGCCGTGGGGCCGACCGGATATGGCATTATTTAAATTTACACGCAATATTCTTAATAACCAGCCTATCGACGTATATAATCACGGTAAAATGACGCGTGACTTCACCTATATCGATGATATTATCGCCGGCATTTTGGGTGTTGCGGATCAGCCGGCACAGCCGGATCCTGATTGGGACAGCGACCGGCCTGACCCTGCCGGCAGCTATGCACCGTATCGTATTTATAATATCGGCAATGGGCAGCCGGCTTCACTGATGGATTATATTCACGCATTGGAAAAGGCTCTGGGCAAGTCGGCGCAATATCATATGATGCCACTACAAGATGGTGAAGTGCTTAACACCCATGCCGACACCACACGGTTAC
>JANQIS010000118.1 GCA_028282045.1 Gammaproteobacteria bacterium | reverse complement strand
TGGCGCAGCGCTGGAATATTGTAGTGATCTCAGTTCGGCACCGAGCTAAGCTAATGTGATGCTGGCGCATCAATGCCGCGGTTTTCGGGTCGGCATAATACATTTGACAGAGCTTAGGCCCAACTTGTTGACGCATTTGATTCACCCAGTTCATCTTAGAGATTGCATGGGCATTGCCAAAGCAAACCAGCATCATTGCCCCCGCTGTTAATAAACCACCTACTTTATACATCACTGTCATCCTTTAACGTGGATATTAGGCTGATCATCACCCCAAAGCAGCTTCAGGTCAAGACCAAAGGCAAAAATGATGCTGTTTTGAGGATGAGGGCTAAGTGACATGATGAACGATAGTAATTAACTCGCGTAGATTAACGATAGAATAGCCATGCTCTCATCTTGACATTAGAGACAAATTATTGTACTGTTGCAACGGTACAAAGGAGCACCGATGGAATCAGTTATTGCGCTTATTAAACATGCCGCACAAGTAGACAAGCTATCGCCACTACTGGATTTTTTGCTCTCGCAGGAAGAACGTGACCAGCTTGACAAACGTGTGCGCCTGGCACAAAAGTTGTTAGCTGCCAAGCAATCACAACGCGATATTGCCTGTGAGTTGGGCGTGAGCATGACCACCATCACCCGCTGCTCAAATTTACTAAAAAGCACCCCCAAGGCTACTCGCAAATTACTACAGGAAACGCGATGATCACAGTTCATTCACACATTACTTCTCTACATCGCTTTCAATCAGGCTTTGATAACTACTTACTGTTGGCAGAGCAATTCGGGCAAAATGATTGCTTCTTGTTAGAATCGCTCGCCGGCCCTGAAGCTGATACTAATCGGGCTTTGGTCGGCTTCAAGCCATTATTGTCGATTGCCCTCAAGCAAGACCAGCTTACGCTGTGTGGCCACAATGCGGTGCTAGCGCCCATTTGCCAGGCACTTGCAACTTCAACTTTAGTGCATCCGCATTCAGCACATCAATTTCATTTGCCCGACCTGAAAGATTTATGGCATGTGCTACGCTTGATTGAAGCACAATTTGTTATCCAGCGTGATGCAGCGCCAGTGCAGCTACGTTTTGGTTTTTTTGGCTATTTTGGGTACGACGTGATTCACTGTGTGGAAGACATTCCACGCCAGATAGCCGATGACAAACCGTTAGCGGATATGGTGATGAATATTTATCAAGGTTTGGTGTATTGTGATCTCAAACAACAAAAAACCTATCTGATTCATAATGACATTGACGGCGTTGAGCCTCTAAAGGCCGATACGCTAAGTACATTGCTTGATGTACAACAATCCCCAAGTGAAGCCCTATCACAACAAGCCACACCACCACCACAGCAGATTGAGGATTCAGTAGACAAAGCCACTTACTTTGACTGGGTAGCACGGGCCTTGCATCATATCAGTATTGGCGATATTTATCAGATCCAACTCGGCCATGAGTTGACCATAAAAAGTCAGATCACTCCATTTGCGGTGTACCAGCGCCTGCGCGAGTTCAATCCTTCACCGTATATGTATCTGGCACATTTCAACGGCATGGATGTGATTGGCGCCAGCCCTGAATTATTTATCAGTATCCAAAACGGTTATGTTACTCAACGCCCCATCGCCGGCACTATTAAACGCAGCAAGGATGATGCAGAAGATCGCCAATTGAGTGAAACCCTATGCAATGATGAGAAAGAGCGGGCAGAGCATTTAATGCTAGTTGATTTAGCACGCAATGATATCGGACGCATCTGCCAGAAAAACACCCTGAAAGTACAAGAGTTGATGATAGTAGAACGCTACTCTCACGTGCTGCATCTGGTCTCCACTGTCAGCGGGCAAAAACGCGATGAGCTTGATCACTACGATGTCATTGCTACTAACTTTCCGGCCGGCACCATGACCGGCACACCCAAAATACGTGCGGTGGAACTGATCGAAGCGATTGAAAATTGCCGGCGTGGCCTGTATGCCGGCTGTATTGGCTTTATTGACTTTTCTGGTGCAGTGGAGACAGCCTTGTGCATCCGCACTGCCTTTTACGACCACGGCACTTATACCATCCGTGCGTCCGGTGGTGTGGTCGCTGACTCGACACAGCAAGGCGAATGGCAAGAAACCATCAGCAAATTAAGTGCGCCATATTTAGCCATAACGGGCAGGGAGTTGCGAAATGAAGATTTTATTAATTGATGCCTATGACAGTTTTGTCTATGTGATTTACCAATACTTACTGTCACTGGACTGTGAAGTTGATGTCGTGCGCAACGATAAAATAGTACTGAAAACCATTCAAGAGCAGGACTATGACGCACTGGTACTCGGTCCTGGCCCCGGCCATCCTAAAGCCGCCGGATACCTTGAGTTGCTGGCAGCATTAGAGCAACATTTACCGATCTTTGGCGTATGCTTAGGCATGCAAGCGATCAGCTTGTATTATGGCGGCGCTGTGGTGGGTGCCAAGCATCTGATGCACGGTAAAACCTGCACCATTAGCCACCATAATAGCGGTTGTTTTACCGGCATAGCCAATCCGCTGACCGTAACGCGTTATCACTCATTGATCACCACTGAAGACAGTCTGATTAACACACCGCTACACATTACCGCACGCGCTGACGATGACGGCTATATCATGGGCATCAAACACCCGCACCTACCCATCGAAGGTGTGCAGTTTCACCCTGAAAGTATCTTAACTGAGAATGGCTTGCAGTTGTTTAAAAACTTTCTTCGCCACGTTGAGCACGCGCAGCTATAAACGCCAGGGCCTGGTCAATGCGCTGGAGTACACGTTGCTGACCAATCCACTGCACAGTCTGATCAAGAGCCGGTGATTGGCCGGCACCGGTAACCGCCACGCGCAGCGGCATGCCGATTTTCCCCATGCCAATATCCAATTCAGCCGCAGTAGCTTCAATGGCATGATCAATTGCTGTGGTGGTCCACTCGGCCAGAGTACTAAGCCGTTGTTTAACAGCGAGTAATGGCTCGGCCGCTACTACACGCAAGTGTTTTTTGGCTGCTGCCGGATCAAATTGATCAAAGTCTTGGTAAAAGTAGCGTGTTTGTTCAGCCAATTGCCGCAGGGTATCCACCCGCTGCGCCATAACAGGAATCAGCTCTGTCACAGCCGGCCCTTGTGATACATCGACACCAAATTGTTGATAGTGCCACTGCAGTGCATCAGCCACTTGTTCTAACGGCAAGGTTTTCATGTAGTGTTGATTGAGCCAATTGAGTTTTTTAGTGTCAAACGCTGCCGGTGAGCGACTGACGTTTTGCAAAGAAAATTGCGCAATCATCTCTTCACGGCTAAATACTTCCTGGTCCCCACTGGACCAACCTAGACGTACCAAGTAATTAACCAGCGCCTCAGGCAAATAACCCATATCACGAAACTGCATGACACTGACTGCACCGTGGCGCTTGGATAGGCGCTTAGCATCTTCACCGAGAATCATCGGCACGTGGGCGTATTGTGGCACAGTAGCACCCAGAGCTTTGAGCAGATTAATCTGGCGCGGTGTGTTGTTAACATGATCATCGCCGCGAATCACTTCGCTAATCCTCATATCCCAATCATCCACGACTACAGTGAAATTATAAGTTGGCGTGCCATCCGTACGGGCGATAATCAAATCGTCCAACTCACAATTGGCAATTTCAATACGCCCTTTTACCAAGTCATCCCAGGCAACCACGCCTTCAGTCGGATTTTTAAAACGCATCACATAAGGCTGATCATCTGGCTGATCCTGGCGCTCACGACAGCGGCCATCATAGCGCGGCTTCTCCCCGTTGGCTCGCTGTTGTGAGCGCATGGCATCCAACTCTTCAGGCGTGCAATAACAACGATAGGCATGGCCATCATCAAACATTTGTTGTATCACTTCACGGTAGCGTTCCATCCGCTGCATCTGGTAGAACGGCCCTTCATCATAGTCCAATCCCAACCATTGCATACCATCGAGAATAGCCTGCACAGATTCTTTACTAGAGCGCGCCACATCAGTATCTTCAATACGCAAAATAAACTGTCCTTGCTGTTGGCGTGCCACTAAATAAGAATATAAAGCAGTGCGCACACCACCAACATGCAAATAACCAGTGGGGCTGGGGGCAAAACGCGTGCGGGTTGTCATGAAGGCTCTCATCTTATCCAAAGAGCCACAGTATAGGCAAAATCAGGCAAACACGAAACCGAGAGTTCTAATGGCACCGAGTGTCCAGCGTTCATTTGGACGATTGGACGCTGTTTCGTGGACGATTAGAGGCTATCCGAAAAGGGTTATTCCCTTTCAAATTGCACTCAATCAATGCATACTTTTTCAAGCATCAGCCTATAATACGAGATTTTCACGCTATA
>JANQIS010000110.1 GCA_028282045.1 Gammaproteobacteria bacterium | reverse complement strand
GCGGCGAGAATTGAAGCTATGCTGCGTCGTGTGCGTCCCAAACAACAGGGCACGGTCGCAATTGGTGGGCTGATTCTCGATAAAGTCAAACATGAGGTGGTGATTAACGGCAATAAGACGCATGTTGGTCGGCGTGAATATCAGTTGTTGAGCTTTTTGATGGAAAATACCAATCGAGTGTTTAGCCGCCAACAACTGCTCGACAATGTTTGGGGGCGCGAATCGGAAGTGACAGAGCGTACTGTAGATGTGCATGTGCGGCGCGTGCGTAAGGTGTTGACACAAGGTGGCTATCAACATTTATTGGTGACGGTGCGCGGTAGCGGCTATCGCTTGGATTCAACTTTATGATGGTTGGCTGTAGAAAACACCTGTCAGTATGACGAATGAAGGGCCGCGCAATGGCAAACGAAGGACCATACGATGACAAACAACACCACCGTCATTGCGCTACTTGATAGCGCAATCCAGATAGGGGCAAAGCCAATTTAAAGCGCTGTGCGCTTGGCTGGATCCCGTGGTCAAGCCACGGGATGATGAATGAAGAGAGCCACGCGATGACGCATGAATTGTGCTACTGGATAGTGTAATCCAGGCTTGTGTAGCAAATGAGAGGAGCTAAGGTTTTGTCTTTTGATGAGAAAAGTTTTGCCAATAGCATCAATGATGCAGTGGTGATCCTGGATCAAGATGGTGTGATTGATTGGTGGAATCGTGCTGCAGGACGCATCCTTGGTCTTAAGGCGTCTATGAAACAAAAAAATATTGTCACCATGCTGCAGTTGCCAACCCTTAAAGCCAGCTTGTCAGGTAATGAGCGTGGCAATATAGAATGCCCTTCACCAATACACCCCGATCGCATGCTGTCATTGTTGTTAATCCCATATCAGCAAGATCAGTTCCTGTTGTTGGCACAAGATATCTCGCCCAGACAACATGTTGATAAGATGCGTCGTGATTTTGTCGCTAATGTGTCACATGAATTGCGCACCCCGCTGACAGTGATTCATGGCTATTTGGAAATGATGGTACAGCACGCAGATCAGTTGCCGCCGGCTTGGAGCAGCTCGCTCAATGAAATGTTGTCACAGACGCTGCGTATGGAGCTTTTGGTTGAGGACTTATTACTGTTATCACGTCTGGAAAATCAGGAGATTGATCAGCAGGACTTGACGGTGATCAATGTGCCGGAGCTATTGCTAACTATTATCAGTGAGGCTAAGGCGGTGAGTAATGGGCGGCATAAATTTACTGTGGATATTGACCAATCACTTATGCTTAAAGGTATTGAGAGCGAATTGCGCAGTGCTTTTTCTAATTTAGTGATTAATGCGGTGCGTTATACGACACAGGGCGGTACGATTAAAGTGCGTTGGTATGTTGATCATGCGGGCACCCATTTTGCTGTGCGCGATACGGGTATCGGGATCGCTGAGGCCGACATCCCGCGTATTACTGAGCGTTTTTACCGTGTAGATCGCAGTCGCTCGAGAGAAAGTGGTGGTACAGGATTGGGGTTGTCGATTGTAAAACATGTGCTGTTACGTCATGAGGCATCGCTGTATATTCAGAGTGAGTTGGGTAAAGGCAGTTTGTTTCGTTGCGATTTTGCATGCTAAATCGATGTGTGCCGGCGCTAACTTCTTGAGGCTGCGATGCCTGTCGATTCCGCTGGAGAATATACCTTCTTAATATTCCCATGTATTTTTTAGGTGGGAAAATTTCCACAGGGTAAAACTGGCAAAAAAATGAATTTTTAATCAAATCCTGTCATGCGATCATGGATATGTCGTTAGAGGACACAGAGGGCAGAATAATATGGAAAACACAGCAGCCGTTAAAGTACTTTCAGAATTTGGAAATCCAAACCGAAAAGCATTGATGCTGAACTTATCAGAAGGATTGGTCAACGGTTTGAACATCAGCCAGGACGGCACGATCGATATAAAAGCGTTGGTTGACGTGTTAAAAGTGCTTTGCCAGGAAGAACAAGCACGCAAGGAAGCAACTGAATCCTCTATTGACGTGATGAAACTTATCTATGGCCCTGCAGTGAAAAGGAAGCCCTGCTAATTCGTTAGATAATGATCCGACAGGAAGTCAATGAGCCCAAGGGATTGGCATATAATATGCCACAGGGATCGTGGCATTTTTTTTAAGGGTGCTAAGTATATTAGCCAATTTTCTCTATGATGCTGTCAAAATTTGTTGACGCATAACCTCACAAGCCTGATGCATTGCATGAACGTTGTGGATGCAAGCTAAGTTAGAGTACAGTGTTGCGTTGGCCTTATAGTAGGCGTGCAGTTGAGCGCGAGAATAGTGCTGACAAGTATAACACTGGCAGCCGTGTAGAATCGGGCGCTCGTCTTTAGCATAGCAGCGTTTCTTAATTAAAATGCGCTCCTGGTTATCCTGGATTTCATAGCGTACCCAATCACCATCTGCTACCGTTATGCCATGGTACAACGCACCATGGCGTGCATTACGGGTGGCGGCGACACAATCAAAGATGTCCACGCCGCT
This sequence comes from Gammaproteobacteria bacterium, assembly GCA_028282045.1. Classification (GTDB taxonomy): domain Bacteria; phylum Pseudomonadota; class Gammaproteobacteria; order Francisellales; family CACEW01; genus JANQIS01. Next base: position 6,081 of record JANQIS010000110.1, on the reverse strand, counting down.
GCTTACGGCAGTAATCAAATCTTGTGGATTCAAGCCCACGCCCATGGTGTAGCGGATTTTATCTTGGGGTAATAGTGGGCGTACCCAGTCCATCACCTCAACGGTTTTCTGCATGTCAAAACCAATCACTTCGCCACCAATGGCAATGCCCTCAACGCCGCTATTGACAATGGTTTGTGCGCTTTGCTCACGTAAATCACGAAAGCTGCCACCTTGAATAATGCCAAATAGGGCCTGGGTATGACCATAAGGTGTGGCTTGTTGTGCGTGATGTGCCTCAAGTGACTCTTGCAGCCAGCGATCAGTACGTGTTAAAGCAGCTTGAGCAGCTTGGCGCCCGCCACGCTCTGGCGTGCATTCATCAAATGCCATGATAATATCCGCACCGATAATTTTTTGTGTTTGTATCGACACTGCCGGTGTCATGCGGATGACTTGTTGCGTTTCAGGGTGTTTGAACTGTGCGCCATTATCATCAATGGTGCAGATATCGCTGTTTTTCGATAGGCTAAAGACTTGAAAACCGCCACTATCAGTGAGCATGGGGCCGTGCCACTGCATAAACTCATGCATGCCGCCGGCTGCTTCAATAACTGCCATGCCCGGTGAGACCAACATATGATAAGTGTTGCCGCCTAAAATAATTTGGCTGCCGGCATCGTGCAATTCCTGTGGGCTCATATGATTGACTGCCGCACGCGTTCCCACGGGCATAAATGCCGGGGTGGTAACTTGTCCGTGTGCGGTTGTAAATTGCATCACCCGTGCTGGTAAGTGTTTATGGGTTTGCAGGCAGCGGCTGGAGAAAGTCATCATTGCTCAGTCAATAAAACGCCAGTATACCTAAAACGGCCAGGCCGGCAAAAGGCCGTTTGTTGATGCTATAGCTGTAATCAATACATTAATGCGCTGTTTTATCAAACAGATAGGCATACTTACCATAACCTTCTTGAGCCATTTTATGTTTAGGAATGAAGCGCAGGGCGGCTGAGTTTATGCAATAGCGCTGATGAGTCGGCGCTGGGCCATCATTAAACACATGGCCTAGGTGCGAGTGTGCGTAGCGCGATAACACCTGCGTGCGCTTGGTGAGATACCAGGTGCGTTCTTCGCGAGTGATGATGTAGTGTGGATTGATCGGTTGGGTGAAGCTGGGCCAGCCGGTGCCGGAGTTATATTTATCGGTGGAACTAAATAAGGGTTCACCCGAGACAATATCAACATAGATGCCTGGTGCAGTGTTATTCCAATAGGCATTATGAAAGGCTCGTTCTGTTGCGCCTTGCTGAGTTACTTTATACTGCAGTGGATTGAGTTTTTTTAATGCAGCGGCTTTATTAAAATGCGCATAAGGATTTTCCGTTGCCAATGCACTTGCTGACGCTAATAAAAAACCGAGTGAGCAGGCAAGTAATCTCCACATAACACTATTTCATCTCTACTTGTTATTTGCTTGAAGTATAGTGTAATTATGATGATTGCCGATACTGAAGCAAAAGGAGTGTTTGTGCGCTCAGTATTACAGGAAATGGGTATTTCTGATGGCGGTTTGCGGTAATGATTTAAGCTCCAAAGCTGTGCTAAACTAACTGGTTTATCCAACGGCGATGCTGTTTTATGCCACATGTCATTGCAAAGCAACAGTCTTCTCGCCAAGCGGTCTGTGCCGGGAAAATTCTAGGGGCAGTGTTATTGATTGTGGGCACTTCAATTGGTGGCGGCATGTTGGCATTGCCTGTCATGACAGCTCATTCAGGTTACCTGCCCTCAAGTGTGTTTTTGCTGGGCACTTGGATGATGATGACCATTGGTGCATTTTTGTTGCTGGAAGTGAATCTATGGCTGCCGCCCGGGAGTAATTTGATTTCTATGGTGCGCACCACACTAGGACGGCGGGCGCAATGGCTGGCCTGGCTGGTGTATATGCTGTTGTTATATTGTCTGTTATGCGCCTATATTGCCGGTGGCGAAGATTTGGTTCGTGGCCTGTTTCACCTCAGTGGTATGGTCTTGTCGGGTTGGATGGCTTTGTTGTTGTTCGTGTTGGTTTTCGGCGGGGTGGTGTGTTTGGGGATTCGCTTTGTCGATGTGACTAACCGTCTGATTATGCTGGCTAAAGTGATGGCCTTTTTATTTATTGTGTTAGTCACCTTGCCTTTGGTGAAGGCAGCAGGGCTCTACGGTGGCCATTTTGCCTCGCTATGGCATACCATGACAGCGATGATCACTTCATTTGGTTTTGCCATCATTATTCCTAGTCTGCGCCAGTATTTAAATGATAATCATCGCGCGTTACGTATTGCCTTATCCATTGGCTGTATTGTGCCGTTGGTTTGTTATCTGCTATGGGAGGCAATTATCTTTGGTGTGATGCCCAAAACGGGGACGCACGGCCTGATGGCATTAACACAGGCCAAGGAGCCCATATCCGCATTAATGACAGCGTTATCTGCCTTAACCCAGCGCAATGCGGTGATCATTGCTGCTAAGACATTTACTTCAATTTGTGTCGTGACGGCTTTTTTGGGGGTATCACTTTCCTTAACTGATTTTCTTGCTGATGGCTTTAAAGTGAAGAAACAAGGTGTACATGCCTGGCTGATTTATGCCCTGACATTCCTGCCGCCAACCTTGTTAGTATTGTTTGTGCCCCAGCTATTTGTCTTTGGCATTAGCTTTGCCGGGGTGTTTTGTATTATTTTGTTGATTATGTTGCCGGTGTGGATGGCGCATCACGGTATTATGCACCAGCAGCGGACAATAAATATCGCTGGGTTAGCGTGTCGTCACGTTTTAAGAGCGTTGATGGTATTATCATGCGCATTATTGGTGTGGGGTGTGTTGTTGAATGTGCGTGGCTTTCTGGCGTTGTTATAGTGTCGCCAAAGCCTTGAGCAGAAGTTTGACACCAAAAGAACCGGCAGCGCTTTATTCCATTTGTTGGATTTAATGTTGTTGCTAGATTGTTTCAAGGCGTGCATAAGATGCAACCAACCACTTGGTGCCGCACTGTCCAAAGTTGATTTGTAACCGTGCCTGCTCACCTTGTTCTTCAAAGTTTAAAATGATGCCATCACCAAATTTGGGATGGCTAACCTGCTGGCCGACAAAGAACTGTTGCCCCTGTACCGATAACCCGCTGGCGCTACTACGAAAGCGTTTTGCCGTATTGCCTTGAATGCTGATCGGCTGTGAGATGTTTTGTCGCATGCGCACTTCGCTAATACACTCAGATGGGATCTCACGTAAAAACCGTGAAGGGAAGTGTTGTCGGTTTTCGCCGTAAAGGCGACGGCATTGTGCGTAAGTGATCAGCAGGTGTTGCATAGCACGCGTTATAGCGACATAGCATAAGCGCCGCTCTTCTTCGAGACGGCTGACATCTTCCATTGCCTGCCTTGGTGGGAATAATTCCTCTTCCATGCCGGTGATCACCACCATGGGGAATTCGAGCCCTTTGGCGCTATGCATGGTCATGAGTTGTACGCAGTCCTCATAGGCGGCGGCTTGCCCTTCACCCGCTTCTAATGCAGCATGGCTTAAGAAGGCCATCATTGGTGTCTGTGCTTGTGTATCGCTGGTGCTAAATTGGCCTGCGGCGGTGATTAATTCATTGAGGTTGTCGATACGCGCTTGTGCTTTCTCGCCAGGTTCACGCTGGTAAAATTCAATCAAGCCGCTGTGCTTAATGATATGCTCTAGCTGTTCGCCTAAGGGCAGGTCGGTGAGCGCCTCTTGCATCGAAGTGATCAAGGCTTGGAAATGTTGCAAATGACTGTGTGCTCGCCCACTTAACAGATGATGAGATAAAGCATGCTGCATAGCTTCCCACAAACTGACACCGTGCTCGCGGGCGAGCTGGCGAATTGATTCAATGGTGCGCTCACCAATACCGCGCGTTGGCGTATTGATAATACGTTCAAAAGCACTATCGTCATTGGGCGTGGTGGCAAGACGGCAGTAGGCGAGCGCATTTTTGATTTCTGCGCGTTCAAAAAAGCGCAAACCACCATAAACACGATAAGGCACGCCACTTTGCAGCAGCGCCTCTTCAATGACACGTGACTGGGCATTAGAGCGGTATAAAATGGCGATGTCACGCAAGCGCAGTCCTTGCGTTTTCGCGTTGTGAATTTGTGCCACAATGAATCGTGCTTCATCTAATTCGTTGAATGCACTATAAAGACGAATACTCTCGCCTACCTGGCTTTCTGTCCATAGCGATTTGCCCAAGCGGTTTTGATTGTGGTTAATCACTGCATTGGCAGCATCAAGGATGGTTTTGGTTGAGCGATAGTTTTGTTCCAGCCGGATAGTCAATACGTCTGGGAATTCCTGGGTAAAGCGTTGAATATTCTCCACGCGAGCACCGCGCCAGGCATAGATAGACTGGTCGTCATCGCCCACCACGGTAAGATAATTTTCGGTGTTGGTTAAGCGCTTGATGAACCGATATTGGATATGGTTAGTGTCTTGAAATTCATCGATAAGAATATGGGCAAAACGGTGTTGATATTGTTGACAGAGATCGGAGTTTTGTTGAAAAAGCTCATCAGTGCGCAGCAATAACTCATTAAAATCAACTAAGCCATTTTGATCGCACAGTGTTTGGTAATGATGGTAAACTTTAATTAGTGTCTGCTGATAAAAATCACCGCCGGCATTCAAATGATGTGGCCGCAGACCATTATCTTTTTGCCGATTAATGAAATGTTGTGCCTGTTTAGGTGACCAGTGTTTTTCATCAAGCCCTAGATTTTTCAAGACTCGCCGGATCAGACGGTATTGGTCATCACTGTCGATAACTTGAAACCCTTCAGGTAACTTGGCAGCATCATAATGGATGCGCAATAAGCGGTGGGCAATGCCGTGAAAGGTGCCAATCCACAGGCCCTGAGTCGGTGCGCCAAAAAGATGCTCAATACGCTGGCGCATTTCATTGGCTGCTTTATTGGTAAAGGTGACGGCAAGGATACAGTGTGGTGAAACACCATATTGCTCAAATAGCCAGGCAATACGATGGACTAACACACGTGTTTTACCGCTACCTGCACCAGCCAGCACCATCATATGGCAGGGTGGTGCGCTGACCGCTTGTTGTTGCTGTGGATTCAATTGCGCAAGCAGATGATGCATATCAGTTATGATTGATGATGATCTCAATATCCTAACAAAAGAAAGGATGGGCGAAAACGCAGTAGCTGACTTTTCGTGATTGGATTCACAATTGACTGGTTATAGTCTGGCTTGTTGAGTAAAAGTATGTCACGCTTTATAGCAGTGATGACTGGTTAGAAGAGGCAGCTTATGAAGATTGTTATAGTGGGTGCTAGCGGAACAGTGGGTAAGGCAGTGTGTGAGCGCCTTGGTGCGCGCCATGACCTTGTGACGGTTGGGCAATCCCATGGTGATTACCAATTGGATATGGGTGATGAGACACAAGTGAAACAACTGTTTGATCAGGTTGGCAATTTCGATGCTGTGATTGTCACAGCAGGTAAGGTGCATTTTGGTGAGTTAGAAGCATTTACCACGCAACAATGGCAAGTTGGCCTGCAAAACAAATTGATGGGGCAGGTGAACTTGGTAATGCATGGCTTGGCTTATATCAATGAAGGTGGCTCATTCACCCTTACCTCGGGCATCCTTAACCGTGACCCGATCCGTTATGCTGCTTCAGCAGCTATGGTGAATGGCGCGTTAGAAGGCTTTGTCACCGCAGCAGCGCTTGGACTACCTAAGCGCGCACGTATTAATATAGTGAGTCCTAACGTGTTGGCAGAGTCCATGGATAAATATGAAACCTTCTTTCGGGGCTATAAGCCGGTGTCAGCCTCTGAGGTTGCCCTGGCGTATGAAAAGAGCGTTGAGGGTTTGCAGACCGGGCAAGTTTATACCGTCGGCTTTTGAACTCAGTGGTGAGGGTCGGGGCATAATGGGAGTAAGGCAAACTAAGCGATGGCATAGCGTGTTGCCATCTAGGCGCAGATGGGAACAATCTCAATATTATCCTTATCCAGCAATTTAATGCCTTGGTTAATACATTGTCTGATAATTTCCCTGTCATTGGCTTCACCGGTG
>JANQIS010000093.1 GCA_028282045.1 Gammaproteobacteria bacterium | reverse complement strand
TAATAGTTCATTGAGTTGATCGATAGACTGCTCTAATGTTTCAATATTGCCAGTGGTAATAACCGGTGTGTCATGGCGCCGATCCATTGGCAGCACGGCTAATTGCGCTCCCAGATTAAACAACTGTTGTTGAATCAATGACAACAGCACGCCAATAGACAGTTCAGGGTCCATCTGACTCACAACCAAACCAACCAGTGCATTGAGCTCATCCACCTCGCCCAGGGCATAAATGCGTACATCATCTTTGCGCCGACGTTGCTGCCCTGCCAGACTGGTCCAACCATCATCGCCGCTCTTGGTATACACTTTGGTAATTTTGACCATGACCTGTCCTTGCCTCGGGCAAGACTGCTGTATAACACCGCGGTAATGATTATGCAGCAGACTTTGAAAACATGTTACAATGCCCACCAGAGTAACAAAACCGGTGATGAATGTCTTACCGTTATCACATCGGCGTGTTTATCGGCCGATTCCAGCCGTTTCATCAAAGCCATGAATTTATTATCCGCCAGGGGCTGAAGTCGTGCCGGCAGATGGTGTTGATGATGGGTTCAGTATATCGGGCACGCAGCGTAAAAAACCCCTTCACTTTTGAGGAACGTGTTGCCCTGATCAAACAAGCCTTACCTGATGTAATCGAGCGTATCCATATCGAGCCGATTGAAGACACCATGTATCGTGAACAAGCCTGGATCGATGCGATTCGCACTGCAGCCAAGCGCCACACCAACAGCAACAATATTGCTTTGATCAGCCATGATAAAGACGCTTCGAGCTATTACCTCAAATATTTTGCTAATTGGGATCAAGTGAACTTACCCAACTATAAATCACTGGACGCCACCGCCATTCGCCATGCTTGGCTAACAGTTAAACAAGCGGCCAATATCGCTCATATTTCCGGGCTAACACCCGCTACACAAGCTTTCTTGCAGGATCAGTTTGGCCGTGATGTATACCAATATTTGCAAGATGAATACCATTTCCTATGCCACTATAAAGCTCAATGGGCTGATACGCCCTACCCGGTACTATTTAACACCACCGATGCAATTGTTATTTGTGAGGGCCATATCCTTTTAGTGCAGCGCAAGTGTTCACCAGGCAAAGGTTTATGGGCATTGCCGGGTGGTTTTTTGGAGGTTGACGAGTGGATTCACGAAGGTTTAGTGCGTGAGCTTGTTGAAGAAACCTCTATTGATCTGCCTACGCAAACCCTGCTACAGCATCTGACCACACTACAAGCGTTTGACCATCCTTCCCGTTCACAGATCGGCCGCGTCATTACCCAATGTGGCGTGTTTCATCTGCCGGGTCAACGTCCAGCCGTTAAAGCAGCAGATGATGCATTAGCAACTCGATGGGTGGCGCTGGATCAGTGGGTGGATTATCGTGTTCAATTGCACGATGATCATTACTACATTGTCAAAACCCTGCAGTCACAAGGAAAAATATAACATGCAACAACGCTATTTTACTTACCATAAACTGTCACTTGCGCACTCATTGGTCATTCGCTCACAGACGAGAATCCAGACACATAAGGCAACCGCATAACATGGAACGCACTCAAGTTATTTTGGTTAATGACCAAGACCAACAAATCGGCATCGCACAAAAAATCGAAGCACATCAGCAAGCCCTGCTACATCGGGCCTTTTCGGTGTTTATCTTTCGTGAGCATAACGAAGTAACTGAGCTATTAATGCAACAGCGCCATGCCGACAAATATCACTGTGGCGGCTTGTGGACCAACACCTGCTGTAGCCACCCGCAACCAGGCGAAGACACCATTTCTGCCGGTCAAGCACGCTTGCAAGAGGAACTGGGCTTTAGCGTGCCGTTAGTCTCAGCCGGACAGTTTATATACCAGGCCACGTTTGATAATGGTTTAACGGAACATGAATACGACCATGTACTGGTGGGCCAGTACAACGGCCCCATCAATCAGTACAATCGCCATGAAATTGCTCAGGTGCGCTGGATGTCATTATCAGACATCGAAACCTGGCTTAAACAACACCCTGAAGCGCTTACGCCCTGGTTTGCTACGGCGCTGGAGCTGGCTCAGTTATCTTACCGGCACTCAACTGACCTGCCCACTACAAAGCCTTGATGCGAGTATATTGCCCATACGTTTGCACACCTTCTGCAGCTAGAGCATGATAGAGACATTATCGAGCAATGTATCAACCAAAGACTAGACAAGGATAATAATGAGCGCAGCGCACCATGCGTCAGCCTCCTTTGTCAGAGGCCTATGTCCACTTATGTAATTAAACTCTTTGCGGGCCGTGGTCGTCGTTCTCAGGACTATGATAACAAGGAGTATTATTGCTCATTTCGATTAGCTTCTCTATTCGACGCTTTGAAAAAGGCGCACCTAGCATTGCATCGGCGCAAAACGGCAAGCTAAGTGGCAGAACGAGCAATACACTGCTAACGGGTGACACACTACCATTGACATGATCGCTCAGAGCAAATGGTGTTGTATATTTTCTCGCATTAACTCTCGATTGTTCGCTGCGCGCACAGGCTTCGTAATCATCTGTAGTTTCAGAATCAACCCAACACTTTTGTTCTGCACTGTTAAAATCCGCTATCCTATGTTCAGCAATATTTTTTTTGATCATCCAGATCAAAACTTCTTCTTGAAACAGATACAACTTCATGTTGATCATACCTATGATTGTCGCACCACACCAAGTCCAGAATATAGTTCCTATACGATCCGCAGCATTAATATGACCTTTCATTATCATTTAATTATATGTAAATTTTAACTATTATGCGATCTGACCAGTGTTGTGTCAACGGTTCCTATAATAGGGTTAGAAACAAAGTAATAGGCAATTCGATGATATGAATGCTACATTTTTGCGAAATAAAATGTCACCTTTAGCAATAATTAAGAAGTACTATGAATCAAGAGATAGTGACAATGAACATAAAGGAACTGGATCGCTTAAAGCTGTTGGAGCAAGTGCTATCTACACAGCTAACACAAAACCAACCACCTAACCTAGCTTTTAATCTCTTTTTTAAGCTTAATAACAAACTGTTTATCAAGGCCAGTGGTCTCAATAATTAAATTATCATCCAACCCCTTACGCAACATATTTTTGGCAACAGTATAGATACCTTTTTGCATGCCACGACCTTCCAGTTGTTGTGCCCATGTCATAATGTCGCTCTCCTGCTGGGGTAATGCTTTCTTTAAATCATCCAGGACGCTGTCGAAATCAATTTGTCGATCATCACCTGTAATCGCTATATAGTCTAGCACAGATTGCAAGTAATTGTCACTGTGGGCGGCGTTGATTGCCAGTTGCAA
>JANQIS010000059.1 GCA_028282045.1 Gammaproteobacteria bacterium | reverse complement strand
CTATATTGCCTTAGCAGATCGCTTTGATACTGTGTTGCTGAGTAATGTGATGCAGATGCATGCTGGAATGGACGACTACGCACGACGCTTCATCACGCTGGTTGATGAGTTTTATGACCGTAACACACAACTGATTTTATCCGCCAACGTACCATTAGAAAATCTCTATAGTGGCACACGTCTGGCATTTGAATTTGAGCGCACTTACTCTCGGCTGCAGGAAATGACCTGCACCAAACCCTAACCCCCTAACAGTGTTACTCTAGCGGCACATGGGTTATCATAGATAAAGCTATCCCTTAAATTGTGAACACTGATGCTGACGAAAAAAGACAGCAGGATTCTCTTTGCGCTTGCGCTACCGCTGGTGGTCAGTGGTTTGGTGGAGGCTTCTCTTGGATTTACCTCCACCGTGTTTTTGTCAAAGCTTGGACCGCAAGTCTTGGCTGCAGGGGCATTGGTCGCATGGTTTTTTGCCACTATGATGATTATTGTTTGGGGTCTGTTTACCGCTATCAGCGTTTCAGTATCACATTGTCACGGCGCTAATAATCGGCAAGGCATCAGCCATGTCCTGCGCGATGGGTTTGTGTTGGCACTGGTGTTAGCCCTCCCGATTACATTATTGATCTGGAATTTAGCCGTTATTTTGCAATTACTCGGTCAGGGCAGACAATTAATCAACCTTGCCACACCTTATTTCCATGCATTAGCCTGGAGCATTCTGCCTGACTTTACGGGCTTAGTATTATTGCAATTTGTGATTGGTCTGGGCCATGCACGCACTAACTTAGTATTTACACTAAGCTGGGTGTTACTCAATATTATAGCTAATTACATCTTGATGTTCGGCCATCTTGGCTTACCGGCATTGGGCATTGCCGGACTGGGCTGGGGCACTGCTTTCTCCTTTTGGATTACCACTATAGCCTGGCTGTTTTATTTATTGTCACGTCGGTATTATCGCCCCTATTTTATCAACCTGTTCCAATGGCAAAAACCTTACTATTATTGGGAATTGATTAAGGTCGGCATCCCAACCGGTGCCATGTGGTGTATTGAAATTACCTTTTTCTTCACGCTTACCATCATCATGGGCCATATCGGTATTAACGAATTGGCCGCTTCTCAAGTCGCGATGCAATACACCAGCTTATTTGTGTCGATTCTGTTTTCTATCGCTCAGGCCATTACCGTCAGGGTCAGCAATCAACTGGGGGCACAAAACCCTCGCGCCATCCACAATGGCGTACATGCCGGGTTAATTATGGCAGTTGGTGTCATGTTATGCTTGGCGATCATTGCCTGGACTTTTCCTGATTTTCTGATTAGCTTGGATTTTAACCCCCATCATGGCACAGGTGTTAAAGTGGCCCATTACGCACGCATATTCCTTGCTTTTGCTTGCGGATTTTTGTTGCTTGAGGCCCTTCGTATTCCGTTATTTGGTGCATTACGCGGACTAAAAGACACTCGTTCGACACTACTGTGCTCATTGTTAAACTTCTGGCTGATAGCCATTCCTGCCGGACAATTGTTCAGACACTATTTACATATGGGCGCCACTGGCTTATGGCTGGGGCTGCTGGTAAGCGGTTTTATAGGCACTGCGTTTTTATGGTGGCGCTATTAAAAGCATTACGCGGCAAACTTTCAGATTTCAGTGAGGCAGTAGTAACACTGACAAACAAAATTTACGCTACATCTGCAGGTTAGCACATTTAGGTCTCTCAAGAGAGTCTTTACCGGCATCAAAAAACGGGCAGGTAACAGGCAGATCGACAACATCATAAAAAGTCTCTGCATCTCTTTTCACTGGATTACAACGAAACTGCCTGGCATTGTCTGAGGTGCTACACGCAATTTTTTCTTCACCTTCTATAGCATCGTAAAAAAACTCATCCCCATTATCTGGCACATCACAAGAAGCCGCTTCCTCATCTTCTACTGGGTCATCACACTCCAAAACATCATAAAAAACCTCTTCTTCACTGAGCACAGGATGCTTATAACTAGCCAGATCATTAGGGTATAGCCAGTTGAGAAAATTACGTGTGCCTAAGTGCAAGCCAAAATTCAAGCCTTGCGATAAACGAGGCAACCAGTTATACCAGTATTCTCCCTGCAAAACAGGTTGTTGTGCCGCTATTGAAGCTAGTGTATCCGCCCAATTTGACAGTGTTGCTATCCATTGTGTTTTGTTATCTTCCTCACCAAACTGTTGCGAAGCAACATGGTGTAGCAATAATGATAAGCCACCCATTATCGATAAACGCATCCATTGATTAGGGGCACGTAACAGACCGGCTAAACGGTGTAATGCAAAACTGATATCTTTTGCCCACTCGTTATCTGGATTTGAAGCAACATAACAGGCTAGCGCATCAACAACTAAAGCCGCTACGGCTGAGGGTATGCCACCTCCATACAACGAACAAGCCACCATCGACAACGCTGATGCTAAATAGCCCACATTACCTTTAGCCGCTACATCAATTGAAAAGTATCGGTACAGCGTTTCTCGGTATTGCGCCAACCCTCGCTCTGCCAGATAATCTAAAAAACCCATTCCCACATGAGTTGCTGCTTGTTGTGCGCATGAAGTGGCATCTTCTTTAAATGTGAAATCCCCCTCTTTTTTAAGCTTATCTGACAAACCCTTAGGTAACTTCGATAACACTGCAGGTAGTGCCACTGATTCCACTTCAGCCATATTCAGTGATTGAGTAGCACCCTGGTCATCAGTAAGTGTCAGAATGCCATCAGCAAATTCAACCTTGGCTAGCCGGACTGATGATTTCATATTTGCTTCGTTATATTCATGACCCAACAACTCCCCTGCAGGCGATATCTGAACACCCAGGCGTCTTTCTCTATGTTGTGTTTCCCCCTCACATCTTAATAAACCTTTATCGTGTGGATAACAATTTTTTGATGCCGCAGTAGTTGAATCTGCAGGTATCAGTGTCGATTGAATAGTGGTTTTCTCTCGAAGGCAAACCACCAGTTGGCCATCTGCTGTAGTCTGACATTCATCAGGAGAAAAAAACTCCGCTCTGGCACGGGTATCTGCCACTACTTCGGGTGGCTCTGAAACCGGCTGAGGTGTCACTATTATGCTTGAGTCCGGCTCAGTTTGCTCTGCAAATAATGGCTCAGCATAAGGAGGCAATTCGGGCCTGTGGGCTTGGCCGGCAAGCCGTCGGCTTAGGTAAGAAATTGGTGCGCTTAGCGATGCAAATGGCTGCAAACGGCTGGCACTACTGGCTAGTGGCGGTTGATCTGCCCCAAGAAGTTGCTGTGGTGACAGGCAAGGCAAATCTTTTGAATCACCATTTGCAAAACTTAATTTAACTGCTCGATTAACATTGCCCAGGACAAAGCGGTCTCCTGATTTCGTTTCTATATAAGTATTGGTTCTCTTTCTTCTATAATCATATTGACACTTAATGCTTTGTAGTTCGCCAGGTATGGCAATTGCCGTGGTTAATGCTGAGAGCCTATCAACATCAATCTCTTTTTGATCTTGATTTAACCGTAACGTGAGATGCTCATAGTCAGGATTGATTTGATAATCCAACCCTTTAAGCGACAAACGAACCTGTGCAGCACTAGTCGCATCAATTTTACAAACTGCCCCTGAAGCTTGCGTTATCTCCAAACCAGCCGAACTATACCCCATACTAACAATATCCTCTGCTGAGGATAGTTGTAGCTGTCCATTAGCACGATAGTCAATAATGGTTTGTTTACCAGGATGTATCGGTACGCTAGCATTTTTTGAATAAAGGGTATAATGCATTTGATGACAATATGGTGAAATGTTCATTTCACTTGATTGAAAATGAGATTGACTGTCAAACAATGCCTGCCGGCTCTCAGTGACAGAGCAAACTTGGCTCTTCTCATCCACACAATAAGCAACTTGCGCACTCGCCTTATCCATTGTTTGCTGTTGCAAATTGCGATCACTCACCTTTAACCAGGGAGTCACTATTGCTTTAGCTGCATCTGCTTTATGATGGGGATTTGCTAACATAAAATGATTATTCTGATAACGTAGAACAATGTGTTGTGTTGCTTGAGGAAGGTTATCAACATGGATAAGAAACTGCCTGGCTTGACCATTGTTAAGCATTGATAATTTTAAAATATCACCATCAGCACGGCGAACCCACGTAACTTGATTAAAGTTTATGCCTGATACTGCATCGGGCAGATCAATAACACTTTGTCCTGCCTCATCAACACGCGCCTTCACATTGCTGTGCCGGTTCAATGGTGTTGATTGATGCTCACTTTCAGTCAGTCGCAACTTTTGTAATGCCTTAATAGAAAAACCACCTCGTCTGCCAAAAACAATTTTGGTATCTTCCGGAAATGTTTTGAGCATCACAGTATGTGGGTTAACTTTTAACTCATCACTACTCATTTTAGCATCTTTAATAGATGTTCCTGAAAAACGAATAGTACGACAAGCACTGACTAAACTTTGCTTATCAATACGCTGCCCGTGGTTAAATGGTGAAAAACGGGCACGTAAATGCACTTGGTTTGGCCGTGCCTGATAAACTTGATAACTCACATCATTAATCCACAAGTGCGGTTTTCTTGCTAACTTGAAATAATCAGCAATGACCACTACGTGCTGGTCATGAGAGAACTTAACCCCACCTTGCTGAGGGTTCATCGACAAACATAGATCATTACCTTCTCTGTAGGCTCTATCAATATCAAATACTTTTAAACGCAAATGAGGTAAATCATCTGTTAGTGCTAATTCTATTTTGTCATAGCTGACAAAACGGCTCAGATCAGTTTCTTCATGTTTATTTACCGGTAATTGCAATGTGCTCGATGCTGTTTGCTGTGCCTTATTTTTTACTTCTTCAAGCATTGATGTAGTCATATGACTTGAGTCAACTTTCGCAGCAGGGCTAACATGAGCATCTGTTAATCGCGCTTGCTCTGTATTAGTGAGCCTGCTGCTGTCATGCTTAGAGAAATAGAGCAAGGGATCAAAAATTTTATCGACTTTAGCACCGGCTTCATTGACGACTGAAACAAGCCCAAATAAACTTTTAA
>JANQIS010000033.1 GCA_028282045.1 Gammaproteobacteria bacterium | reverse complement strand
ATGGGAAGATAAAACATCGGTGATGTATATAGGCTCAGATGTCCGTTATGAACTTGATAAGCTGGAGAATGATTTAGATAAAAAGCTAAAGGCAGTTGCGCGTAAAGCTTATGACCATTGTCAGTATCGAGATACAGCTTACCGGTTTATGCAAGTGACAGCCTTAGCGGGAGTGTATAGTGAGTAATTGCTTGAGATCTTTAGTATTTGGAGTTGCATTGTTACTGATATTTATAACTTTCGATGCGCTAGCTAACAACTATCCCGTTTTAGTATTAAAACAAACTCAACATATAACTAACGCTCAATTGATTCATCAAATGCTCAATCAGCAGGTGTTTATTAAAGGAGGCACCTATATGATGGGCACCAGCAATAAAAAATATTTCGATATCACCGGTGACAATGCTCATCCTCATAAAGTGAGTTTAAGTAATTTCTATTTCTCAAAATACCTCGTCTCAGTAACTCAGTTTGATAGCTATTTGAAGTCTATAGGCAATGACAAAGAAATGAAGGCGCAACTTAAACGCGTCACATTTAATAATCGTCCGGCACAAACAAACTGGCATTATGCTAAGAGTTTTTGTGAGTTTTTAGCCAAAAAAAACAGGGCTTCCATTCGCTTTACCAACTGAAGCACAGTGGGAGTATGTGGCACGAGATGGCGGCAAAGATATTGCTTATCCAACACCAAACGGTAAATTAGAGGTTGGCAAAAATTATCCGAACGATAAATACTTTTACATGAAATTGCGAAACTATACGGTACCAGTTGTGGCACCTGTTGATAGTATTCCGGTAAATCAACTGGGCATCCACCAAATGGGCGGCAATGTGAATGAGTGGATGCAGGATTGGTATGTACATGACTACTACTGGCATTCACCAGTGAATAACCCACAAGGGCCCAAAACCTATCCTGGCACACTAAAACAAAACATTACAAGATATGGTGCACCTCAAAAAGTTATCAGGGGACTCGATAATTCAAGCATAGGTCTTGGGTGTGGAAGCAGTGACCTTGCCTGTGAGCAAAAAGGTCTTATTAATGCAGCATCAAATTATGGTAGAGACAGTGCGCCTATAACCGCAAAAGATATAGGTTTTCGCTGTGTTATTAACAGTGACAAGTCGATGTCAGCGTTAAAGGCAGTTGCCCAACAACACCTCATACACGTTGCCTTTTGAACTCATGCTTGGCTGCAAAAAGCAAAATATGTTTTGCTAAAGCTAATAAAAACCGAATTTTATTTAGTGGTAGCTGGTTTCGGGCACAACTTCACTTAGTAAAGAGACTTAGTAATTATTACCCACCTCTTACGAGCACCAAGTTCCAATTAACATACCTCGTTCTGTTCCAGGCAATATCGTATTTATACGCATATCTGCCAGCACTAACAATCGATAGATTGCCTGAAATCTTGAATATTTAAGAATTTTTGTGCCACTCTACATTTCAATACGGGTTATCGGCATTTTGGAATTTTTAAATATCAAGCTTATTTATTAAATTATCACTACAGGAATTAATTATGCATAGTAATGCAACACTTCAGGAAGACGCCACAAGAATAACCCAGCCCAAACTATCATTAAGCGATCTAAACAACCATATGCTATACCGTATTACAAATTTTTTGAATTTCAATGACACTCAAAATCTCGAAACTGCACTTGGCAGAAGTATATTGACAGATGCGGAACTAAAACTAAAACCACTTATATCAACATTACAAGACAAACAATACATCATGAAACATGCTCCTGAGCTTTTGGAAGTTAGGTTAAAAGACCCTGATGCAGAGATCGTGCGTCAAGTTCCTATGCTATTCGAGTTCGATATTTTATTCGGAAGCCCACGCTATTTAGATCATGTTCCATTTCAAGCCTGCGCAAAAATCGACCAAAGCCATATTGAACCCTATTTACGTCATCTTGCCTCTTTGGACGTAGGAACTTGGGACGAAACTAATATTAACCCCAATAGACAAGGCCACACTGAGAGAGGGGTGCTCGGTCTTGGTGAAGCCAGGCAGATTACACTTGAAAAACAAGCAGAGGTAGCCAGTTCTTTTTTTAAGCAGTTTTGTGAAAACGCGCAAGACATACTTGAATGGTCAAGGGAACAAGCACAGACAGATGAGCAAAGACAAACAACTCCGGATGCTGAGCAATTTGCATATCACCCCTAACTTGAGTCCTTTATTAAAGTTACTCGATTATCACTCTGAAAAACCTATTATCTCTGTATTATGCAGTGTTTAGCCAAACCACCTTGCAGAGCTGCCCTATGAAACAAAATTTGAAAAGAGCAGCTCTGCGGTTCGGCCTTATATCAACTAATAAAGAATCGTAAAAAATAGCGATGGACACTACGCCATCTCATTAACCAATAATCAATAGTGAATCGACAAATGCCTGTCAGCCTTCTATAATGACGCGCGCTGACGTGTTGTGGAGCACTTCCCATGAGACAAGAATACAAACAACCCAGTACCACCTTAGCGCCAAATCTCTGGGATTTTATTGCGCTGGTCTTAGTGATTTCCCTGGTTGCTGTATTGGGCTGGGGCGCCAGCCGTATGACATTACCATTTAATTTAGGCAAACCTATTGCTATTTCACTCAATCCCGGTGCATTGCCCGGTTATGCCTTACAAACCACTATCCGTATGTTTATCGCGCTGTTATGCTCATTTGTTTTTAGCTTTATTGTCGGCACTGCTGCAGCTAAAAGCCGTCGCGCCGGACAGATTATTATTCCGCTTATCGATATCTTGCAGTCAGTCCCTATTCTCGGCTACTTATCTATCACCATTACTGTCTTTATTGCGTTATTTCCTAACTCGATGATGGGGCCTGAGTGCGCTGCCATTTTTGCTGTATTCACATCACAAGTATGGAATATGACTTTAAGTTTTTATCAGTCGCTACGCACGGTGCCTAAAGAACTTACCGAGGCCACTTATATGTACCAACTCTCACCGTGGCAACGTTTCTGGCGCTTGGAAGCACCTTTTGCTATGCCTGGTTTACTGTGGAATGCCATGGTATCGATGTCCGGTGGCTGGTTCTTTATTGTGGCGGCTGAGGCAATTTCCATTGCCAATCAAAACATTATGCTACCTGGCATCGGCTCTTATATCTCCGTGGCCATTAGTCACAAAGACATGCCCGCTATTGGTTACGCTATTGTAACAATGCTGATCGTGATTTTGCTGTATGATCAAATTTTTTTCCGCCCACTGATCAGTTGGTCAGAGAAATTTCGCACCGGTGAAGTTGACAGCGAAAATGCTAACTCATGGTTACTGGATCTGTTACAGCGCACACGCTTATTACAATATGTTGGCGCCATGATTGAACGCAGCGCCAATGCTGTGGTTAATTGTAAGTTACTGTGCCGTCGCCCTAAGGTCATCGACCATCACCTCATGGCTGAAAAACACTTTACCTGGTGGCAATCCTGTCTTTGGTATGGTGGTCTTGTTGTTGTGATTGGCGCTATTGCCTGGTGGTTAGGCCGTTTTATATTTCACTCAGTTAGCTTGGAAGAAGCCTGGCACGTGGTTATCTTGGGTTCTTACACTGCACTGCGTGTGATCGTGTTGATCTTGATATGCAGTGTCATCTGGTTACCGGTTGGTGTATGGATCGGTATGCGCCCTAACACCTCCAAGTGGGTACAACCGGTGATTCAATTTCTGGCCGCGTTTCCTGCTAACTTATTATTTCCTATCTTTGTGATTGTTATTGTACATTTCCATCTAAATGTGGAGATCTGGACTGCGCCATTGATGATCCTGGGCACTCAGTGGTATATCTTATTTAATGTCATTGCCGGTGCATCCACTATACCGACCGAGCTTAAACTGGCGGTTAAAAATATGCAGGTGCATGGTTGGCTCAAATGGAAACGTTTTCTGTTACCTGCTGTATTTCCTTATTTTGTGACCGGTGCGATTACTGCGGCAGGTGGCTGCTGGAATGCCAGCATCGTGGCCGAAGTGATTAGTTGGGGCCATGAAAAATTGATTGCGCAGGGCTTAGGGGCCTACATCACCTTAAATACCAGTGCCGGACATTTTTCCAAAATCACCCTTGGCGTGGTGGTGATGTGCTTGTGGGTGATGTTGTTTAATACTTTGTTCTGGCGCAAACTATATAACTTTGCCGCTGAGCGCTTTGCTCTTAATAATTGAGGGGACAATCATGACTGAGCAAGCTATTGTAGAAATCAACCACGTCTCCAAATCTTTTAAAAAGCCTGACAAATCTGACTTACTGGTAATTGATGATGTGAACTTTACCATGCATGAGGGTGAAGTAGTTGCGTTACTAGGCAAATCCGGTTCAGGCAAATCAACATTGTTGCGCATCATTGCTGGTCTGAGCGCCCCCTCTAAGGGTGAAGTATTATATCGCGGTACGCCGGTCAGGCAGCCGGTGGCAGGCATTTCTATGGTGTTTCAAAGCTTTGCACTGATGCCCTGGCTGACGGTATTAGAAAACGTTGAACTGGGGCTGGAAGCACTTGGCATACCCGCGCGTGAACGCCGCGACCGTGCGCTCAAAGCCATTGATATAATCGGCATGGATGGCTTTGAGAGTGCCTTTCCTAAAGAGCTTTCAGGCGGTATGCGCCAGCGGGTTGGATTTGCCCGCGCCTTGGTCGTTAATCCTGATGTGCTGTTGATGGATGAGCCTTTCTCTGCTTTAGATGTTCTGACAGCCGAAACTTTACGCAGCGACCTGTTAGAATTATGGCAAGCTGAGAGCCATATGAAAGGCATCTTATTTGTCACCCACAATATTGAAGAAGCGGTGTTGATTGCTGATCGTATTATTGTCTTTGGCAGTGACCCTGGTTGCATCCGTGGCGAACTGAAAGTCAAACTCGAGCATCCTCGCAATAGTCAGGACAAGCAAGTACTACAACTGATTGATGATGTTTATACCTTAATGACCACAGCCCACGTCTCTCGCCGCCGCAAAGCTGATGTCAGTGCAAGTCGCGGTATTGATTATCGGGTGCCTGATGTGAGTATCGCCGAGGTAATCGGATTGCTTGAAGAAGTCAATGAGCTGCAGCAAAAAGGCGCAGTCGATCTACCGGAACTGGCCGATGAAGTGCGTCTGGATATCGACTCGTTATTCCCCGTACTAGAAGCACTGTCTGTATTGGAGCTGGCAAAAGTCTCCGCTGGTGACATTACCATCTCTGCACAAGGGC
>JANQIS010000029.1 GCA_028282045.1 Gammaproteobacteria bacterium | reverse complement strand
TATGGCTCAGTTACGTGAAGTGCATAATATCTCCTATCTAGAGCAGATATCCTCATCAACAGTACCGTTGGGCACTTCAGCATCACAACAAAATACCTTGACTCCCGGCACTATTACTACCGGCCTGGAAGTTTTCATTATTCCACATATTACCAAGAACAAAGTGTATATGAAAATTTCAATAGCGATTGCCAATTTAGATGCTATGAACTCAATTGGCCAGTTGGATGGCAAGGATGGTGTTAAGGGTATTCAGTTACCGGTGGTTAGCGTGAAGCGCTTTAACCAGGACGCGTCCTTATCTGATGGACAAACCTTAGTGATTGGTGGTTTCAAGTATAATCAGAGTGGCTTTAACAATGCTAAAAACTTTGGTTTAAGCGCATTGGGAGCATTCTCATCAGCACACTCACACACTGAGCTGGTTCTGATGATTACTCCTTACTTGTCTACACATACCAGCTCATAAGCAAGGTATTAGTATGGATATCAAGATGCTAAAACAAAAATGGTTGGGCAAGAAGTCCAAGCGGCAGGGTAAATATGTTATATCGACATACCGTGCCGCACCACCTAAACAAGACATCAAGCGTCAGGAGCTTCTTAAGTTTGTTAATAGCCAAAAGCAATATGGACGTTTCTGCTGCTACCTGCGTGATAAAAACTTGGTTATCTTTTCAAAAGAGAAGGGTTATCTCTATGGCGAACATTTAAATCATTATAAGAACACGCCATCAAAATTTGTTTATCTGGAAAAAGCTGATCAAAACAGTAATGACATTTTGCTGGTCTCTATTTTTAATGGAGAAGTGTTTTACGAAGGCAAGCTATCGGAAGATTTTCAGGTCGTCAAGCAAATTAAAATTCTGTCAAACCTCGATGAACAACCGATGGAAGTTAGCTGCTTTGGTTTAACTGAGCAGGATGCAATTTTTGATAGCTTGCGTGACCAATGCCATATAGAAGTGTTGAGTCAGCCCATTAGTGAGCACTTTGTCGCTAATCAAAAATGGCTCACTCATGATAAGGGCCAACAATCGCGCAAGCGCACCAAGCTCTATTTTATTATTATTGCAATCGCAGTGGTCGGATCAGGTTACTTTATGAATCAACTGCATCAAAGGCATTTAGCCCAAGAAGCTGCGATGAAACCAAATATTGATTTATATGCCGCTTATAAACGCGCCTTTTATCAGCCTACAGGCCAATTGGTCGCTAAAAGCATGCACCATTACGCTACTGCACTGATACAACACGTAGGCGCTTTCTGGCAAATTAGCAACATTAATTATACAAATCAGCGCCTATCTTTCATAGTATTGCCGGTGGATAAGCATTACAGCCAGGATGCACTGCTGGCCAATGAAAGTAAAGCACTTGCTATGTCGGTGGATTACAGCAGTGACCTAATGACTAATAAAACAACGCTGTTAGCAAATCTATTAAAAGCACCCATCAATAAAAAGCCTCACATTATTGTACCAGTGAGACCTCAGATAATGAGCTTTTATAAAGCGATACAGACAATTTATGGACACCACCTTGATAAAGCAAAAACACAAACAAGCAATTATGGTGTTTATAAAAAACTAACACTGAAACTGACATTTAACGACATGACATTGGAACAGATCCGCCAGGTACTCTCGATAGGCGATTGGTATCCGGCACGTGTGGCAAGTTTTAAGATCAAACGAAACGCAGATAACAGTTATCTTTTCACTGATAACATCGATTTTTATGGAGAATAATAATGCAACTGAAACAGCAATTAACTGGGATGATGCTTTTGGGTTTGGCTTGGATGATGCCGTGCGCTTATGCCGCACAGGCTACAGCTCCAGTTAAGCATATAAAACACACCAGCCACTGGCAGTCACCACTGGGCAATCATAAGTCACTGGATAACACGGTCAACAACCCCGCGTTTACCAGACAACTCACTGCCACAGGACAAGAAATCGAGAATCTGCGCTACCAGAAAACCATAGCCACTTTACAAAATGACATTATGAAGTTGATGGCAAATAGAAAGCTATTATCGGTAATAACGCAGGCGAGAATTGATAAAGCATTAGGTGGCAATATCAGACCAAGTCAACCCTCACCCGCAGCACCGCAGCCTACAGTACAGGCCAAACCCATGCCAGTAACGCCTAAGTTGGCAGGTGTATTTATTAAAGGACACTTTAAACGGGCATCTATTAGCATTGACGGACAATATAAAACCGTTGGCGAAGGACAGACCGTTGCAGGATATACGGTAAAACACATCGATACCGATAAAGTGACACTGGTCAGCCAACAAGGCAAAAAACTAATATTAACTCAAATGAGTGACTGATATGGCAATTTCTTTTGAAACAAAACGGATTACAAATTACCAAGATATAGATTTCTCCACCGAAGTCTACTGGCCCTTGGCTATCTGGTCACTGGAGCACATGCAAGGTAAAGTGGTGGTGTTTCGCAATGGTAATGTTCTGGTTACCGAGGATTGTATTGAGAAACAGAACATTATTGTTCGTGAAATGGCGCGCCACATCATGGGCATCAATAAGTGTTACATTGCTGAAAAAGCAGTCATCGATGACTTTATTGAAGGCGCTCTGGATCAGGTAGGCAAAGAGAATAATGAGGATGAAGAACTAACCACAGCACGGGAAGACCTGCGTGAGATTGTTGCTTATGCCGTCGACCATGATGTTACAGACATCCACTTGGAAGTACGTAAACAGCTAGCAAAGATTCGTTTCAGAAAAGATGGTGATATGTTTACATTGCGAGAATGGTCTGCACAGCGGGTCAGACGCATGTGCTTTACCGCCTTTAATCGTGAAAGTGATGATGTAAAAAAACACTTTAACGGTGTTATCCCTCATGATGCATCGATGGAGCTTGCAGTTAAAGGAATGAATGTACGTGTACGTCTGGCCAGTATTCCTGCTTACCCTTACCCTGGTTTTGATGTGGTATTTCGTATTTTGACAGTAAAGCAGAACGTGATACCTCTTGAAGCATTAGGCTATGACAAAGGCCAAATGAAAATACTACAAAACAATATCAGACGTAAAAATGGCGCTATCATTATTGCTGGTGCTACCGGGTCTGGTAAAACAACTACATTGGCCTCGTTAATTCGATTACTGCCCAAAGAAAAGAAGATTTACACTATTGAAGATCCGGTTGAGAAAAAGCTAGATAACGCTACACAAATTCCCACCAATGACGAAAATTCTTTGTGTACTTTTTCAAGCTTAGTACGCCAGACACTGCGGATGGACCCTGACTGCCTGGTCATCGGCGAGGTGCGTGATGAAGACACGGCCAACATGATGTCACGTGCATCCATCACCGGTCACTTGGTCCTCACTACGGTGCATGCTAACTCAGCCGTGAATATTGTCCTGCGCCTTAAGGATCTCGGATTGGATATGAGCACACTGACAGACCCTAACTTCCTGGCAGTGCTAGGCTATCAAACACTGGTGAAAAAAATATGTCAGGCATGTAAGAAACCCAGTGAAAATAACCATCACCGCGATATTCTTGGCACTGAAGTATCCGTTAACGGTGAAGATCCAAACTGTACTCAATGTAATGGTACCGGAGTTGATGGTCGTGTCGTCGTTGCTGAAATGGTAGAGCTCGGAGAGCGCGAATATGAATATATTGCCAATATGCAATGGTTTCAATGGTTGAAAGATTTAAAAGATCGCAAAGAACGTGTTGTAGACAAGGTGCTTAACTTGATTGCCGCAGGCAAGGTGAGTGTACGTGATGCCGAGTCTGCTATCGGTTTGATACACGAGCTTAATGATAACGTTCAAGGAGAATAATGATGATTGGAAAATTAATTATTAATTCACAGAGCAGCCCCCCACTAGATGAATTTGATAAGTTGCTAAACTGCTCGTTAGAAGAAGAAGCTTCTGATATCCACATTCATGTCGGTGAAGACGTGGCAGAAATTTACTTTCGTATTTATGGTAGTATTTATCAAAAAGCGGTTATTCCGGCTGATTACGCCTCCAGGATGATATCAGCATCGTTTAATAAAATGTCAGTTAGTGGTGCAACCGATGCTACATTCAACCCTACTTCAATGCAGCAATCAATTCTACGTGCCAATCAATGTAGCTTAAGGGTGCAGACAGTTCAGAACTACCCCAATGGTTATTCAGTGTTTTATCGGATTATCCATCACTCCTTGAAATATTTTTCATCCGGGGTCGATAGTCTTGGCTATACGCCGGAAATTGCAGAAGCACTGAAGTATGCAGTACAGCTTAATAATGGCTTGATGGCATTTTCCGGAACTGCCAATGCTGGTAAGTCAACCGCCTTGCAAGCCTGTATTCATGAAATTATGCTCGTCAACGATACTAACAATATTCTTACTATTGAATCCCCACCTGAACGTGAAATTAAAGGGGTAACACAAATTCCGATACATGAATCCAGCAAAATGAGCGATGAAGAGATTGACGCACATTACAATACTGTCTTTAAAAGCTTGCTTAGGGTTGACGCTCAGGTAATCGTACCAACAGAAATCCGTAATGCCATGACATTGGGCGTACTCGAGAAAGCGGTAACTACGGGTAGTAAAGTGATCTCTACCATCCACTCTATGGGAGTGGTCAATACTATCTCACGCATGATCAAC
The DNA here is from genome assembly GCA_028282045.1 of Gammaproteobacteria bacterium. GTDB lineage: Bacteria > Pseudomonadota > Gammaproteobacteria > Francisellales > CACEW01 > JANQIS01. Next base: position 2,399 of record JANQIS010000029.1, on the reverse strand, counting down.
ATGGGGCTACATCAACGCAATATCAGTGCACCTGGATTTATCACATTGTTGGTACATCAAAAACTGTTACCGAAGAGCTGCCCCCATTGTGCTCTCAAGGTTGATGAAGCAACATCTGAATATGATTTTGACCTTAAGTTTATTGAGCAAGCTCTAAAAGCAGGTGCAAATAATAACACTGATGGCATCAGAATTGCTAAAAAAGATGGTTGTGAGCATTGTAAAGGCATCGGCTTTAACGGCAGGCTCTTAGTAGCTGAGTACATGCGCCCACAAGAAGAAATCTTAGAGAGCATTTATCACCATGGCAGTGATCAGTTAATGGAAGTGTGGAAAGGACTTGGGTATAAAACTATCCAACAAAATGCCATTGATAACATGTTCAATGGTGAGGTATCACCGAGCGTTGTCATGGCGAACTTCCAGTAAGCTTGGCAACAAATGAGGCGCACGGTGTGCTGATTGCACATGAATGATAAGTGACACAGTAATGTAGTGCTTTCGCCACTGGCGCCTAAATAATTTAGACGCAGACGCGCTCAAGTTCCATATAGTGTATTCTAAGCTTATTTTTAGTATTCTTTATTTGTTAGACTAATAAGGAAACTGATATGAAAGCGCACACCAAGCCTGGAATATTCTCGGTAATATGTCTTAATGTTGGCACGATGATTGGTAGCGGATGGCTTTTTGCCTCGTATTACGCTGCAAAAGATGCTGGGGGAGCATCAATTTTATCTTGGATAATTGGAGCCGCTATCATTCTCATCATGGCCCTCATGTTGTCAGAAATTGCGATTAGATATCCGACCAATGCCCTCTTCACTCGCTTGATTACATTATCGCATAATAATCACTTCGGATTTGTAATCGGGTTGTCCAATTGGTTACTAAGCTTAATCGTTATTCCTTCCGAAGCCATTGCAACGGCTCAATACGTTGCGGGTATCTATAAACCCTGGACACCATATATCTTCGCTGCTAATCGTCTAACATTAATCGGTATCCTAATGGTCATTTTTTTCATGGGGTTATACTTTATGCTCAACTATTGGGGAGTGCGTTTATTATCAAAAATAAATAATGCCATCACATTCGTGAAGCTAGTTATTCCAATATTCACTACATTAATTATTATGGCGGCCGCATTCGATACCGGCAATTTCACAGCATACCATAATTCCTTTGCCCCCATGGGAGCCAGTAGTATCTTTTACGCCATTGTTCACAGTGGTATTTTTTATTCCTTCTTTGGCTTCCAAATCGCAGTTGCATTTACGGCAGAGCTAAAAAGACCAGAACGCAATATTCCCATTGCTTTAGTAAGTAGCGTGCTTATCGTATTAGCAATCTATTTAATACTACAGGTAGCGTTTATTGGCGCACTACCTAGTGAAATGATTGCAAAGGGTTGGCACAGTCTTAATTTTGAGTCACCGCTGGCTCAACTGGCAGCATTAATTGGGATTAATTTTTTGGCCGTTATCCTTTATGCAGATGCATGTGTCAGCCCTTCAGGTACAGGGTTAATTTATTTAGGTGCCAGCGCCAGAATGCTTAATGAAATGGTTAAAAACAAACAGATGCCGGCATTTATGGGCAACCCTGATGGAAACGTTCAGTTTTCTCGACGCTCACTGACTATTACATTTATCGCCTCATTAATCCTGGTATTGTTTTTTAACAATTGGCAACTCATCGCCTCATTGACGACAACGTTCATCCTTATTTCTTGTTTAGCATTGCCAGTGGCCCATACACAAATGAGCGTCCATCAAAAACAGATATCAGTCAAAATATTACCGTTTTGCAGAGCCATGGCCTTATTTATTTTCCTTTGCTTATCCTATCTACTTCTATTAGCAGGCACACTATATCTGTGTGTAGCACTGTTGCTCCATGTAGTCATGTTTTTGATGTATTCCTATGCCATCCAAGGCAAAGCGTTCAAAGCGACACTGGATCACTTTAAATCCTCATGGTCGATTTTCTTCTACTTGATCATTGTCGCGGTTTTTGCCCGTCTCCACTCTACGTTAGGCTCGACCTATATGTACTATATAGCTTTTATTATTCTAACAATTTGCATGTTTTTCTGCTTGGTTCATCAAAAAGGTTACGGCAATGTAAAAAGCTAGATTCGCAACTATTATGCTCACACACCTCATATTGCATAAATAACTTGGCACGCACTACCATCTGGTTACCGCTCCTGTTGACACTACCAGGAAAAATCACTAAGATCGTCCTTCGCTGATTCAAGCATATCAGTCACTGCGCGCCCGTAGCTCAGCTGGATAGAGTACCTGGCTACGCACCAGGCGGTCGGAGGTTCGAATCCTTCCGGGCGCGCCATTTTTTCTTGGTCCATACCGAAGACATGGGTTACAGTTTATGGC
>JANQIS010000025.1 GCA_028282045.1 Gammaproteobacteria bacterium | reverse complement strand
ATAACAGTCACAACCAACACCACCTTGCTGTGCGCGAGCACATTTTGCATCGCATCAATATACATACGCTCTTTAGTGACTCGCGGCGCCATTTGGTATTTGGGCAATAACGCATCAAACTGCGCTACCGCACCTTGAGCCTGATAAATCACTGTTTGCTTGTAAGCATTAGCCTGCTGCAGGATACGTTTGGCCCGTCCTTCTGCTACAGGAACGACTTTATTGGCATAACTGTCAGCTTCGTTTTGCAAACGCTGATTGTCCTCTCGTGCTTTGATCACATCATCAAATGCGGCTTTCACTTGTTCAGGCGCTTGTGCCGGCTGCATTTTCACGTCAACAATTTGAATACCATTTTGATATTTCTTCACCAAGGCTTCGATCTGCACCTGAACTTCCTGAGTGATCTTCTGACGGCCAGTTGTTAAGATATCATCCAGCTTGGAAGTGCCAATGACCTCACGCACTGCACTATCAATAATCTGACGCAAACTATCTTCAGGGCTTAATACGTTAAAGAGATAATCTTTCAAACTGCCAATACGGTACTGCACGGCAAACTGCACTGATACAATATTTTCGCCGCTGGTCAGCATCAACTCATTGAGCTGTAAAGAACGCACTGCATCAGTATTGACCACATATTTACTATCGATAAAGCGTGGATACCAGTGCGCACCCGGTCCAACCGTAGTCTGATATTTACCAAAGCGCAGCACCACTCCTTGCTCAGCAGGTTGTACGATATAAATACCTGAGAGCGCCCAAATGATCACCAACACTAAAATAGCCAGTCCTACCATGCCCCAAAAACCACCTTTGGGCAGGCTGGTCCCACTACCGCTATTACCGCCATTAACCTGCTTAGGGGCAGCTTTCTTTTTAAACCCACCCACCATTTTTTTAAACATTTCGTCTAAATCCGGTGGACCATCTTGTTGATTTGAAACTTGAATATCTCGAGCCATAACGGCGGCTCACCCCTTTTAATAGTCAGACAACACAGGTAATAGTAGCGAGTATTTAGGTTATTGTCGAAGGCAGCAGATCAAGTCTGCCTACTTTAGCACTTTTGCCTGGTAAGGTATGCGCATCATACTTTGTCGTATTTCAGGATCAATCCGGCATTTATCCATCAAAATGCGCAAAGCATCTTGAGGACAGCAGACCGATAAGACCATATTACCATGCTCATCGGTGGTTTCCTGAGAAACGGCTTGCAAGGCATGCAGCCCAGCCCGTAGCTTGCCTTGTTGCGCGGTTAGGATAAGCTCACCACAAAAAACAGCTTGGGATAAACGCTCAGCAATAGCTTGCATCAACAAGTCAATCCCCGCACCACTATGGGCTGATAGCCACACACACATGGGAATGCCATCACGGTCGCGTTCAATATGTGGCTCAACGTTATCGAGCTGATCAATTTTATTCATCACCACCAGCATGGGTTTCTCATCGGCGTGGATCTCCGCCAATACCACCATGACCTGCTCAGCATATAAGTCATGCTGCCAATCACTGGCATCAACTACGTGCAACAGCAAATCAGCATAGACAGTCTCCTCTAGTGTGGCACGAAAGGCTTCCACTACATCATGTGGCAGATGGCGAATAAATCCTACTGTATCGGCCATAATGACTCGGCCAAACTGTGAGACGTTCACTTGGCGCAGGGTGGGATCTAAGGTGGCAAACAGTTGATCTGCCGCATGTACTTTAGCGCGTGTCACGTAGTTAAACAATGTGGATTTTCCGGCATTGGTATAACCCACCAGTGAAACAGTTGGCGTAGCAGAACGTGCTCTGGCCTGGCGGCCTAATGAACGCTGCTGGCGCACTTTTTCCAGACGCTTAGTAATCTGCTTCATGTGTACACGCAGCATACGACGATCCAATTCCAACTGTGTCTCACCCGGACCCCGCAGGCCAATCCCACCTTTCTGACGCTCCAAATGTGTCCAGCCACGAATCAAGCGCGTTGACATATAGCGTAGCTGTGCCAGCTCAACCTGAAGCTTACCCTCATGGGTATGAGCACGCTGGGCAAAGATATCGAGAATCAAGCCAGTACGATCTAACACACGGCATTGTGCTAATTTTTCAACATTACGTTCCTGTGCTGGCGAAAGGGGGTGATTAAAAATAATGATTTGGGCCTTGGTGGCATGCACCATATCAGCAATCTCTGTGGCTTTGCCACTGCCTACAAAATATTTGGCATCAGGATGAACACGCGATGCACTCACCAGGCCAACAATATCCGCACCGGCTGATAGTGCCAGTGATTCTAATTCTGCCACATCCGCATTAAGCTCGGTCGTTGCGCTAAAGCTTACGTTGACCAGTAAAACCTTATCGCCACCTTCATGACGTTCAAAGATCAATCTTCGCCTGCCACCGATCCAAGGTAATCTACTGCCCTGGCAGGTACCACAGTGGAAATGGCATGTTTATAAACCATTTGGTTGACACCATTATTGCGCAAAACTAATACGAATGAATCAAATGACTCAATATTACCTTGCAGCTTAATTCCATTAACTAAATAAACAGACACCGGCACATGGTCCTTACGAACAGCGTTGAGAAATGGGTCTTGTAATGAAGAACCTTTGGACATTAACACTACCTCTAAATTCTTATCTTATTGTACGGCATATGCCAACGAGTTTACCAGCTTGGGGCTAAAAAACAATTCTAATTCAGCGCAAGGTTTTATTAAGCCACTGCGCCACATAGCTTAATAACTGCGCATCGTCACTATCAAACCAAGATAAATCCGGCCAACTGCGCAACCAAGTCATTTGTCGCTTGGCTAAACGACGTGTTGCAACAATGGCTTTATGATGCAGGGTGTCAAGATCATAAACCCCATCAAGATACTGCCACACCTGGCGATAACCAACACTGCGTATTGAAGGCAATTGCAATGACAAATCGTTTCGTGCTTTTAATGCTTTGACCTCATCAATCATGCCTTGATCGATCAGTTGGTACCAGCGTTTGGCAATGCGTTCATGCAACAGTGCGCGGTTTTGTGGTGCAACCGCCAGAGCAAGCAGCTTGCCTTGGTAGGCATCTTGCACCTTATGCCACTGTCCTGATAAAGGTCGACCTGTTATGGTATACACTTCCAGTGCGCGTGCAATGCGCTGTTTATCATTGGGCCCAATACGCTGATGTGCTGGCGGATCAATCACGGCTAAGCGTGCATGTAATGCAGGCCAACCAAACTGTGCAGCATCGGTCTCGATCTGTCGGCGTACTTGCTCATCTGCCTGCGGCAATGGGGACAGCCCTGCGCGCAGGGCATTGAAATACATCATAGTACCACCCACCAACAAGGGG
>JANQIS010000255.1 GCA_028282045.1 Gammaproteobacteria bacterium | reverse complement strand
CCTAAACACAAGCCAAATAAAAAAACAAACATTACTGGCTAAATTGTCAGGAAACTTTTTCGCCTGTAGTATGGGCATTTTCACGGTAAATATCCAGGTATAATTAAGACAAATGCCAACCTTAAGGTAACACCATATGAAACACACAACCATTGCCATTATCGGTGCCGGTGCTGTCGGCGTTACGACTGCTTATGCACTGCTGCTGAAAAATTTAGGTGCTGAAATCTGGCTGGCCGATATTGATGAGGCACACACCCAAGGAGAGCTATTTGATTTGCAAGATGCACTGAGCTTCTCATCTACCCATACCATTCGCCAGGTCAGCATCAAACAAGCTGCTCAGGCGTCGATTATCATTATCACTGCCGGTGCTGCACAACTACCAGGGCAGACACGACTTGATTTGCTTAAAGCTAATCATGAAGTGATGCAAGCAATTGCTCAGCAACTGCAAGCGCTCAGCCCTGATGCAATCGTGATTGCTATTACCAATCCGGTAGACATCGTCACTGCAATGCTACAAGCATTGTTAAATCACCCTAAAGAACAAATTATCGGTAGTGGTACCTTTCTTGATAGCCAGCGCTTTCGTGGCTTCATTGCTGAGACCTTGGATGTATCAGTCTCATCTATCCATGCTTACATTTTGGGTGAGCATGGTGATACCCAATTCCCTGCCTGGCATAGTGCACAAGCAGCAGGGCGGTTACTATTAGACTTTGCTGAGATGACCCCGCAGACCTGTGATCGCATTGCTGAGCAAACTAAACGTAAAGCCTATGAAATTATTAACCGTAAAGGTGCCACTTACTATGGCATTGCTGCTTGTGTGAGCAGTATCTGCCAAGTCATTATGGCCGATAAACACCATGTTTTGCCGATATCAAGTTACCATAAAGCACTTGATGTTTGTTTAAGCTTGCCGGTGGTATTGGGTGAGGATGGTGTCGTCAGAGCGATGCCGACTAACTTGTCTGATGCTGAACAGGTGGCGCTGGAGGTTTCAGCCGATAAACTGAAACAAAGTTTGCGTTCGATTGGTATTTAAATAATTTGAAACAGGGGCGGCTATGAGTGATATTTTTGTTGGCGCACTGCAGCGCCTTGATCGTGCCATGCACTATGCTCGAATTGATGAAGAGGTGATTGAGCGTCTCAAACACCCTCGGGCGGCATTAGAGGTGGCCGTGCCGGTGCGTCGCGACGATGGGCGTTTGTCAATTTACCGAGCTTATCGCGTGCACCATAATAACATACTTGGCCCAACCAAAGGAGGGATTCGCTTTCATCCTAATGTTTGTCTGGATGAAGTAACGGCACTGTCGTTTTGGATGACGATCAAATGTGCCTTGTTAGGTTTGCCCTATGGTGGTGCTAAAGGCGGTGTGACTATTGACCCTAAGTCATTGTCTAACATGGAATTAGAACGTTTAAGCCGCAGTTATATCCGGCGTATTAGTGATTTTGTTGGTCCTGAACGTGATATTCCAGCGCCTGATGTCTACACTAATGCACGCATTATGGGATGGATGATGGATGAGTATAGCATTATTCGGCGCCAACATATGCCTGGTGTGATTACCGGTAAACCGATTGCTTTAGGCGGTAGTCTGGGCCGTGACGATGCCACTGGCCGCGGGGCATATTATTGCATTAAAGAATTAGAAAAACGGTGTCACTGGCAGGCGCCAAAAATTTGCGTGGCAGTACAAGGCTTTGGTAATGCCGGTCAGCATGTGGCGCGATTGCTACATGCAAGTGGTTATCATGTGGTGGCCATTAGTGATTCACAAGGAGGCGTATATCGTAGGGAGGGTTTGGATATTCCTAGTTGTATTGACCATAAAAATGAGTCACGTAAAGTAGAAGCAGTGTATTGTGAAGGTAGCGTTTGCAGCATCCAGGAAGCTGATATCATTACTAATGAAGAATTATTAGAACTTGATGTGGATCTGCTGATTCCAGCCGCGCTGGAAAATCAAATCACCATGAGCAACGTCGATCATATCAAGGCGCCAGTGATCGTTGAAGTAGCCAACGGTCCGATTAGCAGTGAGGCCACCGATAGACTGCATGAGCGCGGTATTGTCGTGGTACCGGATGTATTGGCTAATGCCGGTGGTGTGACGGTAAGTTACTTTGAATGGACACAAAACCGCTCTGGTTATTATTGGACCGAACAAGAAGTCCATCAACGTCTCAAGACTATGATGTGCAAAGCGTTTGATAACGTGTGGAACACTCATAAGCACCATGAAGTCTCCATGCGTACGGCTGCTTATGTCAATGCCTTAGCGCGCCTGGGGGCTGCCTTTGATGCCCAGGGCACGCATGGATACTTCGGTGTAGTCCAATGATATTCTTATTGCCACTGTGGTTGGTGGTTTTTATTTTGTTATTAATTCTAAAACTGGTTGGCTATACCATCAGTTGGTGGTGGGTAGTGTCGCCGCTGCTATTATTTATTGCCAGTTTGATCGTGATGATTATTATTGGCATACGGCTACGACGCCAACAGCATTGATTTAGCCCGCTATTGACGCTAAGATGAAAAAAGGCTTACGCACTGAACGGTAGGTGCTATGAATAACACAGCAATTTTTTGGTGGTATGTGACTTGAGCGGGTTGTCCTCTCGAGCAGTGTCGGCTGTGTTGGTAGGAAACCCGCTTAATGCGGGTTTTTTGTTATTGTCAGTCTGAGTTTAGTGTTTTTGGTAAGTCGTGACATAAGAGAAATCAACGGGGTTAAGGCAAAAGATAGCAATGTACATCATCAAACAGCTTTTAGAGAGCAATAACATCGATGAACAAGTTGCGTTGATTGAAACGCTTAATCAGTCGATGTTTGATGCTAAGGTGCTCACAGCCTTAGCCCGTTATCTGCGTGAGTGCTGTATAAAAGTGCCTGATGTTGTGCCCAATGCGGTAGATATCGTCGGTACCGGCGGTGATGGTATGAATACACTCAACTTTTCAACCTTAGCGGCAATACTGGCTAATAAGGCCGGTGTGCCGATTAGCAAACACGGTAACAAAGGCACTACCAGTCGTTGTGGCAGCTTTGATTTGCTGATGCGGATGAATGTGACTGTGGCCCAGACACCGCAGCGCGCTACGTGCTGTTTTAGGGACCATGGCATAGTATTTTTGTTTGCGCCGTACTTTCATCCGGTCCTGGCCAAAGTAACGCAAGCTCGCCAGGTCTTCAAAGCCCGTGGTGAAAAAACCATTTTTAATGTGATCGGTCCGTTAATTAACCCTAGTTTGAATTGTCGTATTATTGCTGGGGTCTATACGCCAAAGCTGGTGGAGCCTTATGCCCAGGCGTTGCTGGAATTGGGCTTTACCCATGCCTATGTGTTCTATGGCGATGGCTTAGATGAGTTGAGCCTGACGGGTAAAACGCACTATGCTCAATTACATCAAGGTGTGGTTGATTATGGCATTATTACCCCTGATGAGCTTGGGTTGCCTGCTTGTGAGGTCATGCAGTTATTTGGTGGTAGTGCCCAGGATAATTATCGTGAGGCCAAGTTGTTATTAAACAACCAGTTGCCTGGGCCTAAAACTGATATGGTCATTGCTAATGCGGCAGCGGCATTACGGGTATGGTCAGACTTCAGTTACGATTGGCCGCAAGCAGTTGCTAAGATGCAGCGCGTATTACGAGGAGACAATAATGAATGAAGGCATGAAGTTGTCAACACGCTTTGGTGAATATGGCGGGGTGTACGCACCGGAGAGCTTGTTGCCGGTTTTACAACAAGTTGAGCAGGGTTTTATTGATATTCAAAATGATGCTGACTTTCAACAGCGTTTTCATGCTTTACTACATGATTTTGCTGGACGTGCCACACCACTGACTTATGCGCAGCGCTTGTCACAAGAGTTGGGGCTAAACATTTATCTCAAGCGTGAGGATTTACTTCACGGTGGTGCCCACAAAACCAATAATTGTTTGGGGCAAGGTTTATTAGCGCAATACCTGGGCAAAACACGTATTATTGCGGAAACCGGTGCGGGCCAACATGGTGTGGCGATAGCTATGATTGGTGCGCTGTTAGGGATTGCAGTGACCGTTTACATGGGAGCAGTGGATGTGGCGCGCCAACAACCCAACGTGTTACGTATGAAATTATTTGGCGCGCAAGTCGTGCCGGTAGAATCAGGCAGTGCCACCTTAAAAGACGCCATTAATGAAGCCATGCGCGATTGGATCACCCATGCCGAAGATACCTATTACTGTTTTGGTACTGCAGCCGGGCCACATCCATTTCCTTTGATGGTGCGCTACTTTCAATCAGTTATTGGCTGTGAGGCCCGCGAGCAAATGCTGGCACAAGCCGGTCAACTACCTGATGTGATTTGCGCTTGTGTGGGCGGCGGCTCTAACGCTATCGGTTTGTTCTCTGCCTTTTTGGATGATGATAAGGTGGCAATTTATGGTGCTGAACCGGCTGGACTTGGCATGGACACGAGCAAGCATGCTGCAACTTTACAAAAAGGAACCTCAGCGGTATTTCATGGTATGCATTCGCTATTTTTGCAGGATGCAGACGGTCAGATTACTGAGCCGCACTCTGTGTCAGCAGGCTTGGATTACCCCGGTATTGGTCCTGAGCATGCCTATTTGCGTGATACTGGCCGCGTGACCTATTTGGGGGTCACTGACGCCGAAGCATTAGATGCCTTTGAGTACCTGACCAAGATGGAAGGCATTATACCGGCGTTGGAATCGGCCCATGCTGTGGCGCTGATGATGCGTATGGCTAAGGACTTTCCTGCCGGCAGTAATGTATTAATTAATTTATCCGGCCGTGGTGATAAGGACTTGGAGTCCTATTTGCGCGAGCGTGAGGAGAGTATGGCATGAATCGTTTTCAAAAAAATTTTGCTGATCCACAACGCCGTATATTATTGCCGTTTTTTACC
>JANQIS010000216.1 GCA_028282045.1 Gammaproteobacteria bacterium | reverse complement strand
GAATTTAAAGTGGAATGAAGTGCGCTGGTATGTGCTCACTCATTCACCGCAATATCCTGATGCCTTACGGGCTTTGATCGAGCAAATCCAGCAAACCACCCAACCCAATGATGCGCAACAAAAGCTCATCAGCCAACTCAAGACCATGTTATCAGAAGTGGTTGGCATGCCTACCGATCAACTCAACGCCATTAGCCAGTCGTTGCAACAGGCCAACGATTTGGTTGATCAACTCAGAGCTGCTTGAGGAGTTGTCCATGAAGCGCGTATTCAAATGGTTACTGATACTGCTGATTATCGTTGTTATGGTGGTGCTGATCCTGCATATTCCAGGCTACGCCTTATTGCAATTCAAACAACATAGCATTGCCGCCCCGCTATGGTTAGTGGTCCTGGTATTATTGGCACTGGCACTGATGTGGCGGTTGATTAAACGTATTGTCTTAGGAGCGGTTCACCTGCCGCATCAGATTAAGCGACTATTTGAAAACCGTGCTGTTAAAAAACGCGACAATTTAGTCGTAGATGCCTTTACCCGCTGGGTGGAACATGATTGGTATCATAGTGCACAAGCCTTTATGCAATTGGCCAAGGCTGACTTTCACCCCGCCTTATGTTGGCTGATGGCGGCGCGGGCCAGTGAGCTGGCTGGTTTAGTAGCGCAACAGTGTGATTATCTTAATCATGCTTCGGCCTTACAATTAGAAACTTTACCGACTTTGGCTCAGGCTGATACGTATATCCAACACGGACAAATTAGCAAAGCTGCTGCATTGCTCGATGGTCTCAAAGACACCCCGGCGGTTCAATTGCGCCAACTTAGCATGGCCCAGGCACAACATGATCTCCCTAAAATCTTGGCACTGCTACCTAAATTGCACAAAGCCAAATTACTTTCTGATGATCAAGTCAGCGCTAAAACCCAACAAGCTTATAGCCATGTGCTCAAACAAACCCTTAATGCAGCACAGTGTCAAAGTTACTGGCAAGACATACCACGGCGTGAACAACACAATCGAGCCTTGCTGGCCACCTATGCGCATATGATGATCCTCCACGGCCAACCGCAGGCTGTGGCCAAGCTATTGCATCAGGCACTGCAACATCAGTGGGACCTGGAATTGTTTGTACTCTACGCCTGTGTGCCGCAAACCGCTAAGCAGCATCTGGCTATTACCGAACAGTATCAAGATCAGGCCGGTAATGATTATCGCACACTGCTGGCATTAGCCCTGATTGCTTGGCAACATGAACTTTACGGTAAAGCTAAATCCTATCTGGATTTGAGCCTGTCTAAGTGTCACACAACGCTTGGCACCTGGCTTAAGGATCTAACCGCCTTTCCGGTTGAGCAGCAAAAACGTTGGTACCATTTTGCCTGTTTGTTTCTGCTGCAAAGTCCATAGTTAAGGCCTCTTACTGTTGCGTTTTAATTTTTAATAACGCACGGCGGGCTTTCTTATCCGGTTTGTGTTGCGGAGGGCGGTTGGCGTTGAGGGCTTTGCGCATCGCGGCCTGTGCCTCTCGGTTGGTCAGACTTTCTGCGGTTTCTTCATAAAGTGTTTGTGCCACACTGGCCGGACCGCGCTGTTGTGATAATGCTTTGATGGTTAGCGTTTTTTCATCATAGCCCTGGCGTAATTTCACAGTCATACCCACAGCCACTTCACGGCTGGGCTTGGTACGCTGGCCATTGATATGGACTTTGCCGCCATTGACGGCCTCACGGGCAATGCTGCGTGTTTTATAAAAGCGCGCAGCCCATAACCATTTATCCAAACGTATTCCCATGATTACATCCCACAACCTACCGGGCTACCACAGCCAGCATCGAATAGTATGGACTGATCGGTCGGTTTAAAATGTTTACCCTGGCTATGCAACTGTTTCACCGCTTGCCATAGGTCCGGTTGTCCTTGGTAGATTTGCGGATCGAGCATGGGATGTGCTAACTGTCGCTCTAAAGCGGCTGTGCGGGCTAATACGTCATCCTCCAGGCGTAGCACATCATTAGCATCGCTATTAACACACGGGTCACACTCTAAACTACGATGTGGCAATACGCTAAATCCGGCTCGCTCAATCAGCGCATCGCGCTGTTTGAGCGTGTGTTGATAAAGCGCTTGCCATACCCGACGTTCACCAAAATGCGCGTAAGCGTCAATCCATTCCGGTATCGGTTTACCCGGTAGGCTACGATTCGGTTGTGTTGCCAGCATGATCGTTGCTTCACCGCGCGGGTCAGCTTCATCATCCAGCCAATCGAGAATCGGCAAGGTTTTTAAATAATTGGCACACCACTGAAATTGCGGGGTAGGAAATTCCCCTCGGGCTTGCATTAGCGCAGTGAAATTCATCGTTGGGTTGAGCTGTATTGGAGTAAAGCCACACCGTGTTACCCAAGCCTGGCACTGTGTTACGCGTTGTGGCCATTGCGGTGCTGCCCAACCGGTATCGACACTAACGATCAACACATGACTTAACGCAGCTTCCAGCGCCCACTGAATCAGGGCGACCGAGTCGTTACCGTAGTTGGCGATGATAATGTGTTTGGCCATGTGAGGTGTTAAACGTTATTGACTTTGAACATGGTAGCATGGATGATGGCCACAAGCACTGACTGGTGATGTGTCGAATTAACTTTGTCTTCGATGCGCACGCGTGGTGAGCTTTGAGCTCCCACCTGTGTGGGAATGACAAGGCACTAACGACATAACCTACCGGCAGTGACGACAACGAAATACTTTTTTAATTTTGGACTTGATCACTTTTGACAGGTACCGGAGAAAACACATGAACCTACAAAACCTTGCTGCCAAGAAGGCAGCCGGTGAGCCGATCACCATGCTCACCTGTTATGATTATACTTTTGCACGATTATTTAACGACACTGACCTGGATATGTTGCTGGTAGGCGACAGTGCTGCGATGACCATGCATGGCTATGACAGTACTGTGCCCGCTACGCTAGATATGGTGGTAGCACATTGCCGGGCGGTGGTGCGTGGCGCGCCGGATAAATTTATTATTGGCGATCTGCCGTTTTTAAGCTATCGCAGTGAGTTACAAGCTAGCATGCAAGCGGTGATGGCACTGATGCAAACCGGTGTGCAAGCGGTGAAGCTTGAAGGTGCTGATGAGCACAACCTGACGCTGATCCGTCATATTGTGGATTCTGGTGTGCCCGTGATGGGCCATATTGGTTTAACACCTCAAGCCGTGCATCAATTGGGCGGTTATAAGGTGCAAGGCCGTGAAGCTGCAGCACAACAAGCATTATTGCAACAAGCCAAACGCCTGGCCGATGCGGGTTGTTTCGCGGTGGTGTTAGAGTGCGTGCCGGCTAGTTTGGCTGCTAAAATTACCCGGACCATACCCATCCTCACGATTGGCATCGGGGCTGGTGAGCAGTGTGATGGTCAAGTGTTGGTGATGCAAGATTTACTTGGGCTTAACCAGGACTTTAAGCCGAAATTTGTTAAGCCTTATCTTGACGGCAAACGATTGGTGCAAGTGGCTGTCAATGACTATATAGCCGAAGTGGCACAGCGCCAGTTTCCGGATCACGATCATTGCTTTCACTGAGGTGTTGTCATGAAGATTATCCGCAGTGTCAACGAGTGGCGCCAGTGGCGTGCCACACCATCCGGTAGTGTCGGCTTTGTAGCGACCATGGGGCATTTACATGCAGGCCATGCTAGCTTATTGGATCGCAGCCTGGCAGACAATGACCTTAGCGTGCTGAGTATTTACATCAATCCTACTCAGTTTAACCAGGATGCCGATCTGCAACATTACCCACGGACATTAGAGGCTGATCTGGCTCTGGCCAGGCAGCATGGGGTCAGTGCCGTGTTGTTGCCCGATGATACCACTTTGTATCCCGATGCTTATACCTACCGAGTGCATGAAACTACGGTATCTGGTGATTTAGAAGGTACGCATCGACCTGGGCACTTTGATGGTGTGCTCAGTGTGGTGCTGAAGTTATTGCACTGGGTGGCGCCGGATCGTGCTTATTTTGGTGAGAAGGATTACCAGCAGTATCAATTAATTAAAGGTATGGTGCACGCTTTTTTGATGGATGTCGAAGTGATTGGCTGCCCAACGGTGCGTGAAACTGATGGTTTGGCAATGAGCTCACGCAATAGCCGTTTGACTGCTGCACAGCGCAAACAAGCGACTGAACTTTATCGCACTATCACCCAACCATTAACCGATACAGCTTGTGTACAACAACTTAAGCAGGCCGGTTTTAGCGTTGACTATGTTAAGACCCAACACAGACGCCGTTATGTCGCTGCCTCACTGGGCGATGTACGGCTGATTGATAACGTCGCCATGGAGGAGCAACCATGTTAATTGAAGTGATGAAATCTAAAATTGCCTATGCCACGGTAACTCAGAAAGATCTGTTCTATGTCGGCAGTATTACCATTGATCGTGACATAATGGTGCAAGCGCAACTACGTGAGAATGAGAAAGTACAAATTGTTAATTTAAATAATGGTGAGCGCTTAGAAACCTACGTAATTGCAGGTGAAGCCGGCTGTGGTGTATTTGGCTTAAATGGCCCTGCGGCGCGTAAGTGTGAGCTGGGTGATGAGATTTTTATTATCTCATACGCGTGGATTGATCCGGCGCAGGAAACCCTTGAGCCTGCATTAATAGATTTAAAGCATGACTAAAGCAAAAGTTCATTTTCACGCTGATGCTGCAACGGGACTGCAAGCGTTTATCGCCTTGTGCGGTGATGGGTCATTGCCGGCGATTGGCGGCGTGCGTTTTCAGGCTTATCCTGATTTAGTTAGCGCAGCAACCGAAGTAAAAGCATTGGCACAGGCTATGCACCTTAAAGCCCAGGCGCATGATTTACCGTTGCATGGTGGTAAAGCAGTGATTGTAGTGCCGCAAGGCAGCTATGAGCGTGAGGCGTTGCTCAGGGCTTTTGCTCAGTGGATGAATACTTTTTACGGTAATTATATTAGCGCGGTAGACTGTGGCATGGGCAGTGATGCCATGGACATTCTGGCGATGCATTCAGCTTATGTGACCAACGCGACACACCAAGGTGGTGATCCATCCGCTGCCACTGCGTTGGGTGTTAGCAAGGCGATTGAAGCATATCTGCAGGAACGATGGGATCGACCGCTTACCGGCAGTCGCATTGTCATTCAAGGCGTGGGTAAGGTCGGTCAACACTTGGCACACCGGCTGGCCAATCAAGGCTGTGAACTGGTCTTAGCTGATTATGATCATCAGCAGTTGTTGGCATGGCAAAACCATGCCAAGATCGTATCACCGGAACACCTGCTGGGTGAGCCCTGTGATGTGCTGGTGCCTTGTGGTGCCAGTGGGACCTTAAATACCCGGACCATCGGCCAATTGCGGTGTAAAGCGGTGATTAGTGCCGCGAATAATCCATTGGCCGTGTCAGAGCAGACTCTATTAGCAGCGGGTATTGATTATGTGCCTGATTATGTTGCCAACGGTGGTGGGCTGATTACCTGCTATGCACAGTATCAGGGTTTGCCAAAAGACTTTGTTGACCGCAAACTGGCATGTATCCCTAAACTGACTTTGCAATATTTGCGCTGTTGTATCGATGATAGAGTCTTTGCCTGATAGTTTCCAACACGCGATGTTGCAGTGGTTTGATCGTCATGGCCGTCATGATTTACCCTGGCAACAACATAAAACCCACTATCGGGTATGGGTGTCAGAAATCATGCTGCAACAGACGCAGGTGAGCACAGTAATTCCCTATTACCAGCGGTTTATGCAGCGCTTTGCAACCGTGCAAGATCTGGCGCAGGCCGACCAGGATGAAGTGATGCAATACTGGGCCGGTTTGGGCTATTATGCCCGTGCACGCAATTTGCATCGTTGTGCACAAGTGGTGGTTGACACGTTTGCCGGACAATTCCCTTCTGATCAGGCAACCATGCAGTCGTTACCTGGCATTGGCCGTTCCACTGCCGCAGCGATTTTGGCCATTGTTGACAATCAGCCGTTGGCCATTTTGGATGGTAATGTAAAACGGGTATTATCACGCTTTGGTGCCATTGTCGGTTGGCCGGGTGACAAAAAAGTGGCAGATCAACTATGGCAATTGGCTCAAACACTCACGCCAACTGATCGAGTCGCTGATTACACCCAGGCAATGATGGATCTAGGTGCTACATTGTGTACTCGCACCAAACCGCAATGCCTGCTTTGCCCGTTGCAACAAAGCTGTCAGGCGTTTCAGCAAGGCGATGTCACGCGCTATCCCGGCAAAAAGCTCAAAAGAGCTTACCCTACCAAGCAAGCTTGGTTTGCTCTGTTGCGTTGTGATGATCAGATACTGTTACACAAACGCCCCAATCACGGTATTTGGGGTGGGCTGTGGGTGCCGCCGCAGTTTGACAGCGAGCAGGCTTTACACGATTGGTTATCCGGTTTTGTTGTGCTTTCTCAACAAAACTTACCCATGATCAGCCACAAGTTCACTCATTACCAATTAGATATGAATCTGCTTGTTTGTACAGTAGATCAAATAAGACAAGGCTCATGGCATGCTATTGACGATTTGTTAGCTTTAGGGTTGCCTGCACCGGTGCGGCAAATATTTAAAACCCACTACAATTGCGCTATGCTTACAACAAACCATGAATCCTGATCACTATGTCCAGCGTTTTTTGCCAAAAACTGCAAGCCGAACTTGAAGGCTTTGAAGTGCCACCCTATCCTGGCGCCTTGGGTGAGCGCATCATGCAATCGATTTCTAAACAAGCCTGGAATCAATGGCTGGAGCACCAAACTATGCTGATCAATGAGTATCGTCTGAGTATGATTGATCCCAAAGCACGTCAGTTCCTGGCACAACAAATGGAGCAATTTTTGTTTGGTGCAGGCGCACAAAAGCCGGCCGGTTACGTGCCACCAAGCGAATAAACTCATGATTTATGCCATCGGTTTAATGAGTGGTACTTCTGCCGATGGTATTGATGCTGTGTATTTACACACTGATGGCCAGAGGGTGCAACGCCTGGGGCAAGCCGGTTTAACTTATAGTAAACCGTTTCACCATCTACTCAAAGCAGCGATGCGTGCTGCCCATGTTTACCAGGGTGATATGGTTCAAGTGCGCCAGTACTATAGCACCCAGCTACAACGATATTTACAGCATGAGCTAGCTTTAACACCAGCACAGCAAGCGCAGATGCAACATCAGATGATTGCTGAGCTTGGGGTGCCTGAAGTTAGTTTTGAGGCGCTAGAACAGCGTTTAACTGAACGCCATGCACAGGTTGTTGAGCAGT
>JANQIS010000140.1 GCA_028282045.1 Gammaproteobacteria bacterium | reverse complement strand
GCGTTGTGGGCAGGCTATGAGGTGCGGCAGTTTTTCGATGATGATCCAACCAAGCATGGCAAGCGTGTGCGCGGGATACCAGTGAAAGGCTTTCCGGACAATGCCGAGCACTATTTTCGCCGGCATCGTTTTGATGAAGTATGGGTTTGCCTGCCGTTACGGGCACAAGAACGGATTCGTGATGTGCTTTATGCCTTGCGTCATACACCGATTAATGTGCGTCTGGTGCCGGATGTATTTGGATTATCACTGATGAATTTTTCCATGGCCAATGTGGCCGGTGTCAATACGCTAAACCTGCGTGAAAAACCACTGGAAGGTGCGGCGCAGTTGGCTAAATTACTTGAGGATCGTGTGTTGGGTACCTTGTTTTTTATCCTGGCCTTGCCGGTTATGGTGGTGATTGCATTGTTGATTAAACTCAGCTCGCCGGGGCCGGTATTATTTAAACAAAAGCGTTATGGTTTGGATGGCAAGGAAATTAATGTCTACAAATTCCGTTCTATGTATGTCCACAAAGAGTCGGATGGTAAAGTCACCCAGGCCGGTAAATCTGACAGGCGTATCACACCCATTGGCCGATTTATTCGCCGGACCAGCTTAGATGAGCTACCCCAGTTTTATAATGTCATACAGGGGCGTATGTCGATTGTCGGCCCTCGCCCGCATGCTATTGCGCATAACGAAGAGTATAAAGATCTGGTGGACCAGTACATGCTGCGTCACATGGTCAAACCGGGCATCACCGGTTGGGCTCAAGTCAATGGATTTCGTGGTGAGACTGACACATTGGATAAAATGAAAAAGCGCGTCAAATATGATTTGTACTATGTTGAGAACTGGTCATTGTGGTTTGATCTGAAGATCATCTTGTTGACGATATGTAAAGGATTTATCGGTAAAAATGCTTATTAAGGGTAGGGCGGCTATTTGGCAAAAACAGGCCGATCGCTATGTGGGTATCCCATTAGTGTGGTTGCTTGGCTTATGCAGAAAAAAACGCTCAAAGCCGCAGAAAATAGGGCGTATTGGTGTGCTCAAAGAGGCCGGCATTGGTGATAATATTGTTCTGCAAGGTCCACTACAAGATTTACGCCAGCAATATCCAAAAGCTGAGATTATCCTTATTGTCGGTGCTTCCAATGCCGCATTGGCTAAGATGATTACGCAAGTGGATCAAGTGGTGACATTAAGTTTTAAGCAAGTATGGCAAGATATTAAAACGCTCAGGGGGCTTAAACTGGATGTGTTGCTCGATGCCGGGCCGTGGCCACGTTACAATGCTTTGTTATCTGGTCTGGCAGGGTGTTATAGCGTAGGATTTGCCACCGCAGGACAGTATCGCCATTACACTTATGATGGCGTGGTGGTGCATCAACGGCAGGTGCATGAGATTGATAACTATCGTGCACTGATGGCACAAATCGGTGTGAAAGGCACGGCCTTACCTCAGTTTATGCCACAGATCCCAGTGCCATTTAGGCTCAGTCAGCCTGCAGTAGTTTGTCATATCGGCGCTAGTGGTGCCTTGGGGTATCATAAAGAATGGCCGGCGGCTCATTGGATCTCCTTGATCCAATGGCTGCGTGAACAAGGCTTTGAAGTGTATCTGACCGGTACGCCTAAAGATCAAGCTAAAGTTGTAGCGGTGGCGCAGGCTTTCAATGAAGGTGTGCACGATGTGGTTGGACGGTGCAGCTTGCCGCAAACGTTGTCACTGCTGGCTCAGATGCAGTTTGTTGTATCAGTCAATACTGGCATTATGCATTTGGCTGCTGCCGCTGGTGTACCGGTGGTGGCGCTCAATGGTCCGGTATCAGGTAAGCGCTGGGGGCCGTTAGGTAAGCGTTGCATTAATGTTGATAATATCCAGCCGGGCTGTGGTTATTTGTATCTTGGCTTTGAGTATCGAGGCCAGCGTCATGACTGCATGGCACAGATCATGCCCCAACAAGTGATTGAAGGGATTAAGACATTGCTTTGTTAAGAGAGTTAAAAGCGACAGAACAGGTAATAACACATTATATATGCCCTGGATGATGCTATTGAGCAGCATAATAACCTAAATAATATTCCCTTATTTTTTTTACAGGTGAAATCCATATTTTTAATAAAAATACCTGCCCATATAATAGATCTGAGGTAACATAGATAGGTTAGACCATGAGAGGATCTCGTTCAGTAGGGTCGGTAGCGTTATGGACGGCACGAAGAGCCGCACAACGCGCTCAGCATCAGCAAC
>JANQIS010000087.1 GCA_028282045.1 Gammaproteobacteria bacterium | reverse complement strand
CACCAAAGCTGATTTTGATGCTACTTTAGCCATTCACCCGACCAGCAGCGAAGAGTTGGTCACTTTAACTTAAAGGCCCACTCTCTACGTTTACACGGCTTTTACTCAAACACGCTCTAGTGCCCTTGCGGCATCACCTGTACTTTGGCGATCTCATCCATCATCTTGCGCCGGTTGCGGGCAATAAAGGTATACATTACCGGCACCACAAACAGGGTAAAGCAGGTACCGATACCCATGCCCATGGCGATCACCAGGCCCAGATCATACCGGCTGACGGCACCGGCGCCTGCTGACATAATCAGTGGCACCACGCCAAAAATCATCGAGAAAGTGGTCATTAAGATGGGGCGCAGGCGCACAGCCGCCGCTTCGATAATGGCTTCTTTGATGCCATAACCTTTTTCTTGCAGTTTGTTAGCAAATTCCACCATTAAAATACCGTGTTTACTGATCAAACCGATCAGGGTGATCAGGCCGATCTGAGTGTAGATATTCAAAGTGGCAAAACCGAGGTAAATCGGTAGCAATGCCCCGCAGATCGACATGGGCACCGAGACCAAAATAACAAATGGATCACGGAAGCTTTCAAACTGTGCCGCCAACACCAGGTAGATGATAATCAACGCCAGTGCGAAGATATATAACATGGCGCCACTCTCTTGCATGAGCTGGCGTGACTGGCCGGTATAATCTACGGTCATGCCTTGTGGCATAATTTGCTGTGCTGTTTTGGTTAAGAAGGCCAGCCCTTCACCCAGTGAGACGCCAGGGCGCAGCATACCATCAAGCTCATCAGAATTTTGTTGTTGCATCTGCACCAATGAAGACGGTTGATTGGTCCAGGAAAAGCTGGCGATACTGTTAAGTGGTACCAGCTTGCCGCTTTGGGTGGCGATTTGAATATCGCCAAGTTGCTGTAGATTATCGCGCAGCCCGTCCGGCACTTCAGGGATTACCTGATAACTATAGCTTTCCTGATCAAACCAATTGACATAACCTTCACTAATCATAGTGCTTAGGGCATTAGCAATATCGGCCATGGTGATGCCTAAGGTGGCGGCTTTGGCTCGATCGATGTGGATATTGACCTGTGGTTGGTCAAAGCGTAACGTGCTGTTGGCAAAGATAAACAAGCCACTTTGCTGCGCTTTTTTCACCAGCTCTTGCATCACCGGATAAATCGCTTTATATGATGCCGTGGACTCAAGGATAAACTGCACCGGCAAGCCAAAACCCACACCGGGCAGTGTCGGTAGCTGGCCGGCATTGACAATCATGCCGGCAATATTCTGTACTTTTTTCTGCACCTCTGGGGCGATTTGCATTTGGGTTTTGTCACGGTTGCCCCAGGATTTGAGTATAATGCCGCCAAATAAAATGTTATCCGCATTAAACCCGTCAACAATGAAGGTATTTTGCATTTGCGCAATGGAATCCATAATCGATTGGATCTTACTGTCATAACGGGATAAATAGTTGATATTGGCACCCGATGGGGCAATGCCGTAAATGGAGACGAAGTTCTGGTCTTCCTGGGGTACCAGGGCCGTTTGTGAGCCGATAAAGAGAAAATAACAACTGGTTAATACCACCACGGCGACCAACACCACAGCATAACGAAACTGCATTACTCCAACCAGTGCAGCGTGATAAGCACACTTGACCTTGTCAAAGAAGACATCAACCTTGTGGACAAACTTTGACTCTAATATCTTGCGGTTAATCACCTTGGAGCACATCATCGGGGTGAGTGTCAGCGCGATAATACCGGAAATGATTACCGCCAGTGCTAAGGTGAAGGCGAATTGAATAAACAGCGCGCCGGTCAGGCCACCCATCAAGCCCACCGGTGCAAATACGGCAAACAATGTGGTGGTCATGACAATGACTGGATTGGCAATTTCACGCGCGCCGATCACCGCAGCCTGGAACGGTGTCAGCCCTTCTTCCAGGTGGCGGTAGATATTCTCCAACACCACGATGGCATCATCCACCACCAGTCCAATGGCCAAAACCATGGCCAGCAATGTCATCAGGTTGAGGGAGAAGCCGCACATCAACATTAAAAAACACACGCCGATCAACGATAAAGGAATGGTGATCACCGGAATAGTGACTGAGCGCAATGCGCCCAAAAACAGGAAGATCACCACCACCACAATCACGGTAGCCTCAATGATGGTCGAAATAACCTCGTGTAAGGCGGCAGAGATATACTCTGTAGTGTTGTAGACGACTTTAACATTCAATCCCGGCGGGAAGGCTTTGGCGAAAACAGGCAATGATTTGATCACGCGGTTGATGACAGTTAAAGGGTTGGCTCCCGGGGCTACTTTAATGCCGGCAAATACCGCCTGAGTACCGTTGAGCATCACTTTAGTATCATAAGTTTGAGAGCCCAGTTCAGCATGGCCGACGTCTTTGAGACGGATCAAGTGGCCGCCGTCGTTTTTGACCACCAAATTATCAAATTGCTCTGCGGTGTGTAGATCGGTATCGGCAGTGAGGTTGACGTAGAAGTATTGTTGTTTCAATTGACCGATCGATGCAGTGACGTTGTTATTGGTCAATGCTTGTTGGACTTGAGTTGGCGTCACGCCTAACTTGGCCATCTTATAAGTGTCGAGCCAGATGCGCATGGCATAGTTCATACCTCCCATGGCCTCTACTTCAGAAATACCACCTAATGCGTTAATTTTCGGGCGCAACACATTCACCAAGTAGGCAGTAATCTGCTCCGGCGTCATGGTTTTACTATTTAAATTAATGATTAAGTCCGGCATGGCATTACCTGTGCTTTTGGTAATGGTGGGCGATTCAGCAGCAGTGGGTAATTGGTTGAGCACAGCGTCCACTTTACCGGTGATCTCCGTCAGCGCTGCATCGGGGCTGTAGTTGAGTTTGACATACACATTGATAGTACTGACCCCCATGCTACTGGTGGCTTGTACATAGTCGATGCCATCTGCACTACTGATCGATTGTGATAACGGTGTGGTCACAAAACCTTGGATCAATTGTGCGTTGGCGCCGGGATAGGCGGTGGTGACCGTAATCACCGTGTTATCCATTTTGGGGTATTGGCGCAGGTCGAGTTTGAGCATCGCTGCAATGCCCATCACCAAAATTAACAAACTCACTACACTGGCAAGTACCGGGCGTTTAACAAAGATATCGGTAAATCGTTTTTGCACAGGACTACTCCGAAGTCATTTCAATGCCATGCGCTTGGATGGCAACAGGTGTGTTGTTGCTCAAGCGCATCTGGCCTGTGGTTACGATCTCTTCGCCAGCTTTAATGCCCTGTTTCACCGCGACCTGATTAAAGCGCTGTTCACCCAGTTGGACATATTTCTGCATTGCGATGGTGGCCGGCTTGCCGTCTTTGCTGGTGCGCTTAATGACAAAGATTGAATCACCGTAGAGCGTATAATTAATGGCTGACTGTGGCACCGTCACGACATGTTCCTGTTGCGGTAGCAGAGTATGGACAATAGTGAACATGCCTGGCTTGAGTTTGAGGTCGTGATTGGGGAAGGTGGCCTGCACTTGGATACTCTTGGTATCATTGCTGATCACAGAATCAAGAGCGGTGATTTCACCTTTGAAGATGTCTTTGGGATAAGCACCAACTGTCACTTCCACCGGTTGGCCGACATGGATTTTGTCCACATCCTGCTCGGCAATAGTATAGTTGACGTAGATCGGCGCTAGCATTTGTAAGCTGGCAATGGCTGTGCCTGCAGAAAGATATTGGCCCAGGCTAACCTGACGAATACCAATCATACCGCTAAATGGTGCGCGGATAATTTTTTGTGCGATCAATTGACGATATTGTTGTACCTGGGCTCTGTCTTCGTTGTACTGGGCGCTGGCTTGGTCCAAACTCTGTGCCGAGGTAACGTGTTGCTGGTATAAGCGTTGCTGACGCCGATAGTCTAACAGTGACAAGTTGGCACTGGCTTGATACTGGGCCAGTTGCGCCTTCAGTACATCAATATCAAGTTGTGCCAATACCTGCCCTGCTTTAACCATATCACCGGATTTAAAAGACAGCTTAGTGACAATGCCCGAGACTTGTGGGCTGATATTGGTGCCTTGAATTGCCATGACTTGGCCAACGCTGGAAATGTAGGGGTGCCAAGTCTGCGCTTTGGCTTTTGCAACGGTAACCGGTGGTGGCGGGAATAACGAATGGGTGGCCATATAGTCACTGACCATGGTGCTGATAGTGATCTTAACACCAAATACCAGAGCAAATACTAATAAAATGATCACCACAATTGTGATGACGCGCGCTTTAGGATTTTTAGGCCAAATACGCTTGATGCCCCTGCAGGGCAATGAGATAACTGATTTTATCGACATGCTTTCCGCCAGAATAATTAGAACGATCGATCAATTGCCAGCATCATAGCAAACAAACGAGCATCTGGCATCCTTTTCATTACTTGATTTCATGGGTTAACATAAGACACAATGCCCTAGTTTTATTAATTATTTTTGGGTTATGGATAGACTTGACTTACAACCGGTTCCTAGCGTCGATAACATTGATAAAGCTTCATTTTTGACAACCTATTTTGGCCCGAATCGACCGGTTGTGATGCGTAGCTTTGCAGCACCATGGCCGGCAATGCAAAAGTGGGATTATACTTTTCTTAAACAAGGTTGTGGTGATGTGCAGGTACCGTTGTATTCCGGCGCCTTTGCCGGCTCCGGTAATGATTATATGAATACGGATACCACCATGCACTTTGCTGATTATCTGGATTTGATCACCCGTGAACCGACACAGTTGCGTATGTTTTTGTTTAATATCTTCAAACATATGCCGCAGTTATGTGAAGACTTTGATTTTCCGGATTTGGGCGTATCGTGGCTGAAAAAATTCCCTTTCGTGTTCTTTGGCGGCCAAGGCTCTTATGTTGATATTCATTATGACTTGGATCATAGCCATGTTTTCCTAACACAATTTGCCGGCGAGAAAAAAGTCATTCTTTATGGGCCGCAGTGGTCGAAACATTTATATCGCCACCCATTTACCGTATCATCTAATGTCGATTTACATCAGCCTGATTGGCACACTTACCCCAGGGTGCAGGAAGCACAAGGCTTTGTCACCACCCTCAACCATGGCGATACTTTATTTATTCCCAGTAAATGGTGGCACTATATTGAATACACGACCGGAGGGTTCAGCATGGCGCTGCGTGCCATGCCGTCGGGGTTATTGTCTAAGGCATCCGGTTTAATGAGTATCGGTAGGTTAAAGTTGCTTGATTACAATATCGGTCGTGTTGTGGGCCATCAGCGTTGGTATCAAATCAAAGAACGTATGGCACAGCGTGCGGCACAGCAGCTTTAACCATGAATGCACAAGGTCTATGTAAGCCTG
>JANQIS010000044.1 GCA_028282045.1 Gammaproteobacteria bacterium | reverse complement strand
TAGAAGTGTGTAATCACAATATCGACCACTGACGAGTTGCTTTACTGACGATTGACTAAGTCTCGGGTATTCAAATACTCAATGGCATCAATCTGAATTCAATACTCGATGTAACGATGTAGATGTAATAGTAGTGTCGCGGTTCAGTGATATACACGGCAAATGCAATTTAAATGGCTTTTACACGCTGAAAAGGGTTGGTATCCCCAAGGAGTTCTCAGATTATGGCTATCTACGATCATCAATACGGCGAATTACCTTATTACAGAGTATTCCGTGCCTGGGGTGGCAAGGAATATCAAGAATATGTTCGCATCAAGGGCAGTAAAAAAGCGGCCTACGCCAAAGCGAAAAAAATTGACGAACGCATGGCGAAAGAACAGGAGCAGTTTTATAAAGAGCAGGCACTAACGCCAGGCTATCATGTGCGCAAAGACGGCAGTATTAGAGGTCTTCGACGCATTACCGTCACGCGAAAGGGGCGTAACCCGGCTGAAGTATTTGAGCTGAGAATTAATGTGCCGTGGGAAGAAGGCATTAAACGCACCACCTTGTCTGTAAGTGTTCATGGTGATGAGAAAGCCTTTAAGATGGCTATTGATCGCATTTGTGAATGGTATGGCCTGAGTGCTGACTCGCTAGCCCGACAGGCAATGCTATCCAGCTATGCTTTCTATACCAAATCTAGCAACGACAATAGCAATGTCGCAGAGGTGGCGATCAAACGTGCTCGTGATGAGATTGCATCTATTCGTGGTGGTTTGGTGAAGACGCTGAAGCGATTTACTGCTTGATCATTTCTTCCAAAGTAGAAAAGGCTTGAGACCACGGTTTCAGGCCTTTTTTGTTTGTTCGAGAGCTATTTTCAGCGAATAAATTCGAACGCCGTCCAGTTCAAGTAATGTGAAAGAGTTAGTTCTACTAGCTTCTCCAAAACGTGGGGGTAAATAAAATAAGCAGCGTGAAGATTTCAAGCCGGCCCAGCAACATAGCTATGCATAAAATCCATTTTGCCATATCGGGAAGATCACCATAGTGAGAAGCGACTTCTCCTAATCCTGGACCCAAATTATTGATGCATGCACCAACGGCCGTCCAAGCTGTGACCTGGTCTAATCCGCAAGCCAGTAACAAAATCAAAAGCACGACGAAGGTGAACAGGTAAACTGAGAAGAATCCCCATACTGCTTCCAATACACGGTCTGGGACAGGGCGTTTACCCAATTTCACTGGGATGATGGCATTGGGATGAATTAAGCGTTTTATCTCTCTCGATCCTTGCTTGAAAATGAGCAACACGCGAATCGCCTTAAGACCACCTCCGGTTGAGCCGGCACAACCACCAATAAAGGCCACCACAAAAAGCAGAAAGGGCAGAACCAATGGCCATTGAGTGAAATCGGCGACAGCAAAGCCAGTGGTGGTGGCGATAGAGACAACTTCGAACAAGCCTCTTACGAAAGATTCTGAAAAATCATAGGTTTCGGTGCCGTATAAAATGGAGACGGTTATTACGCTTACGATCAGCATGACGCCTGCGTAGAACTTAAACTCTGGATCAGTCCAGTACACAATGGGCGAGTTTCGTTGCCAAGCGACAAAATGGAGAGCGAAGTTCACACCCGATATAAACATAAACAATATGGCGATTAGCTCGATTGTCGTGCTGTCGAAATAGCCAATGCTCAAGTCATGAGTGGAATAACCGCCAATCGCCACGGTAGAAAAGCTATGCCCTATGGCATCAAAGAGGCTCATACCTGCCGCCCAATATGCCAAGGCGCAGAGTATGGTCAATCCAAGGTAGATGTACCAAAGTGTTTTGGCGGTTTCAGTGATTCTGGGTGTGAGCTTGGAGTCCTTAACGGGGCCGGGTGCTTCGGC
>JANQIS010000251.1 GCA_028282045.1 Gammaproteobacteria bacterium | reverse complement strand
AGTGGAAAAAAACTTGCTCAAAGTCATTCCGCGGCCATTTCAGCATGATGCACATCATTGGTTAATTCTCCATGGGCGCTACACTTGTGTGGCACGGCGGCCAAAATGTGGCCGCTGTTTGATTAATGATTTGTGTCGTTACAAAGATAAACAGTTGGAGCAGGTGTAGAGATGTTTAGCAATGATCGTGGCACTATGCGCCAAATGTATTATCAGTCATGGAAAAAACATCATGACAAGTTGCCATTGTCGGGATTAGAACAGCAAATTGTTGCAGTGATTATTGATCATCCTGAATACCAGTCGGCATTAACAAAACCAGATCAGTTTGTTGACAAAGATTATCTGCCGGAATTGGGCGAAGTAAACCCATTTTTACATCTATCGTTGCACCTTGGTTTGCGCGAGCAAGTTGCAACCAACCGCCCATCAGGAATTCAAACTATCTTTTCGACACTGTCACAGCAAATTGGTGAGCATGAGGCGGAGCATCAGATGATGCACTGTCTGGCCGAGCTCCTATGGCAGGCGCAACAGCACGGCATCCCCCCCGATGAGAGTCTCTATATTGGAAGGCTAAAGGCGTTATTGAGACCTTAATCTGCCGGTTTCAACAGAGGTAGCCAGTTTCCTCGTTAACAAAATACCGTTATACTAGAGCTTACTGAGGTAATACAAAGGGGAAATGACCATGGAGAAAGTGTGGCTGAAACAGTATCAGACCGGTGTTCCAGCAGAGGTTAATAATAATACCTGGCGTTCGTTGGTAGAGATGTTTGAACAGAGTGTCAAGCAGTTTGGTGATAAACCCGCCTTTCGCAACTTCTCCTCAACCTTGACCTATGAAGAGGTCGATCAGCACTCTCTTAATCTTGCTACCTATTTTCAGACTGAGCTTGGTCTAAAAAAGGGTGATCGTATTGCATTGATGTTGCCAAATCTGTTGCAGTATCCAGTAGCATTTTTTGCCGCGATGCGTGCTGGTTTAATTGTGGTAAATATTAATCCAATGTGTAAGGCAGCCGAATTGAGTAAACAGCTTGACAAAACGGGAGCATCGGTGATGATTGTATTGGCTAACTTTGCTGATACAGTCGAACAAGCATTAGCGCACTCACCCTTGAAGCGAGTGATTATTACTGAGGTCGGTGACTGTTTTGTCTCTTATAAGCGTATGGTGACCGAAGTATTGACCAAATATGTTCGGCGGATGATTCCCAAGTATAAAATTCCTATTGCTACCCCCTTTCGCCAGGCCTTGGCCCAAGGCGCGGCAGGACGTTATCGTGCAGTTGAACTTGATAAAGATGATGTGGCACTACTACAGTTTACTGGTGGGACAACAGGAGAGATGAAAGCGGCGATGTTAACCCATGGGAGTTTATTGGGTAACATTCATCAGCTTCTTGTCTGGGTAAAACCGATCGCAAAAGTTGGTGAGGAGGCAATCATTACACCGTTACCGCTGTACCATATTTTCTCCCTACTAGTAAATATGTTGCTTTTTATTCCTTTGGGCGGATTGAATCTGTTAGTAACGAATCCGCGTGACATTCCCAGCTTAATAAAAGTGTTTCGCCGGGAACATTTTACTGCCATTACCGGAGTCAATACGTTATTTAATGCGTTGATGCACCACAGTGATTTTGACAAAATCGATTTTGAGCCAATGCATTTGGCGATTAGTGGTGGTATGGCAACACAGCATGCGGTTGCACAGAGATGGCAGGAGTTGACTGAGCGGCCTCTGTTGCAGGGTTATGGTTTAACTGAAGCATCGCCTGTTGTAGCGGTGCCACCACTCGATTCGGAAAGTTATAATGGCAGTATTGGTGTGCCACTTCCGTCGACTGAAGTAAAAATTGTTGATGATGATGGTGGTGAAGTGCCA
The DNA here is from genome assembly GCA_028282045.1 of Gammaproteobacteria bacterium. Classification (GTDB taxonomy): domain Bacteria; phylum Pseudomonadota; class Gammaproteobacteria; order Francisellales; family CACEW01; genus JANQIS01. The sequence continues at coordinate 367 of JANQIS010000251.1, read as the reverse complement.
TTGGGTGAGCCTGGAGAGTTATGTATCCATGGGCCGCAGGTAATGAAGGGTTATTGGCGTTCATCAAAAGAGACCCAAGAGGTATTGTCGCCACGCGGTTGGTTGAAGACTGGTGACATTGCGCGTATGGATGAGAAAGGCTTCCTCTATATTGTTGATCGTAAAAAAGATATGATTATTGTTTCCGGTTTTAATGTCTATCCCAATGAAATTGAAGATGTGTTAGCAGAGCATCCAGGTATTAAAGAGGTGGCAATTGTTGGCATGGCTGGTGATAAAGAGAGTGGTGAGAAAGTTGCAGCCTATATTGTTAAAGAGAGTGACGAGTTGACTAAGGAAGAGGTGACAGCCTTTTGTCGTGAGAAAC
>JANQIS010000186.1 GCA_028282045.1 Gammaproteobacteria bacterium | reverse complement strand
ATATTCGTTAATGGCATTAAAGTTTGCACTGACTTGGATGCTATCTTGGCTAATCGGTTGTGTGTTGTCGTAAACCACACCAAGCAGCTTAGCAATCGGTGAGTCTTTGCCACTGATCAGATCCAATGTATTAATGGCTTCTGTCAGGGTGGTAAACTTGGCAAAGTGAATATGAGAGAGTGCATTCATCCAATAGCGCGTGTATTGTTGGTTGTATTCTTTCTCAACCGATTGTTCAATTTGTTCGGCGGTTTGCGAGGTGTCATCCGAGCTGCTCAAGCCGATATCTTGGTTGTCATTGGCCACTTGCTGCGAGATGGGTTGATAGTGAGTGGCGAACACTTTGCTAAAGCCCGTGCGAGTATAAAAAGCCGCAATGGTGAGGTCTTTGTCATCGGCGGTGAATACCTTGTGGAAATTGCTGCCGGCGACATTACCCAGGTAAACAGGTGCGATATTGCTGACTGTGGCCCTGAGCTCCAACAGGCCATAAGCGCGTTGTGATGGGATAATTTTCTCTAATTCACTGCGGATATTATCTATGAGGCTATTATCCAGTGGTAGTTTCTCAACTGGTTGGGTTAGGGCCGTGGTTAAGAAGTGGCGCAGTTTGTTTTCAGTGGCTGGAGCATTGACAAATTGCTTGCTCCACTGCAGTCGCATGGGTGACTGAATGGCATCACCAGATACGCTGGCGTTGGTGCTGAAGGCAAGGTAAGCCTTGAAGGTAGCATACAGCACATTTAAGTCTTGGATGTTTTGGTTAAGCTGTTGTTCTAATTGTGCAGCAATGCGTGGTAAGAAGATGCAGTGTAATGAACGCATCATGGCTTGATTAATATCATTGCTGATAAACTCGGACATAAACAGGAAATGCAGTCCCCAGTCGTGGCTGTTTTGATAGAGTTCTTTGGCGCTATCAAGCGCTTCTATGGCTGGCAGGACACCAATTAAGGACTGGTCGCCATTTTTGATACGACTGGCTGCGCTATTGTAGTTAGTAATGTAGGCGTTGACCTCAGATAAATAATGGAGGTTTTCCTGATAACCACGATGCATACCGTAAACACTACCCAATGCTAATAGTGGTAGTCCGATCAGTGTGGTTTTGTATAAGAATTGACGCAGCTTTTTCTTACGTACACTAAAGCCCAGTTGGCTAGACTCCGGATACATCACGCCATGGAAAAGGTTTTGCATAAAGTAACACTCACCAAGACTTTGGGCGCGGGTGAACTTTGGCGGTACCAATCTGAATTTCTTGGACATGGCCTGCATTAACAGATCGATGCCTTCCCCGGTACCTTGTGTGCAACTGGTAAAGTAGATACCACGCATTTGCAAGGCGTTGTGGTAGCGAATGACACCGAAGATCTCACCGACAAAATCATTAATAGGTTTTTTCAGCAGTTGCATCTGCTGTGGAAAAGCGGTAATTAATTCACGACCGCGTTCAGTGCGTTCTGTATCCAGTGCCCACATCACACGTTTGCGTAACTGTTGTACCAGGTCCTTATAATATTCATCAAACAAGGCGTGGACGGTTTGCTGATCGGTACAGCGGCTCAGTGGAAAAGTAAATCCCCAGATTTGCCTGAGTTCATCTTTACTCAGGTCATTAAAGAATTCTAAAAACCCTTCAATTAGATCACACTGCGAAAAGACAATATAAATTGGGATGAGTGACTTAAACTGGTCATGAATGGCGCGTAAGTAGTCACAGGTTTCTTGGATGAAATTGTGACGCTCCTGGTTAGTGTAGAGTACTAAATCTTTAATGCTGAAATTGAGAATAATGCCATTAAGCGGGCGATTCTTGCGTTCGCGTCTTAACAGGCGAAGCAGTTGACGCCACCCGTTTTGATTACGTTTGGTTTCGCCGGTCATGGTGTTAAGCAACACTGCCTGCTCGGAGAACCACCATTCAATATCAGGTGCTTGGTTGATGTAGTGAATAGCGTCCTCACCGAAGTGCTCTGGTCTGACAAAAACCAAACCCGTATTTTTGATCATGGTGCGCTTGCCAGATTGCGTACCGCCGACCACAGCATACCATGGTAATTTTCTTAAGCGTCTGCGTTGATGGTCACGGACAATTTTGGCCTTGGTTTCTGCGGTGTGAAACTTGGTCCAGTCCCAAGCGGCAGTGCCGGCTCTTTTGCTACGTTGTCTCCAGGACTTGAGAGTTTGCACTATTACCGGTAGGGCTTTGCTTTTATGTTGTTGCACAAAGCTAGCAATCAGTTTGATATTCCAGACAATAGCGATAACGGCCAGCACCAAGATTCGGGCGCCGATACTATTGAAAGGCTGAGTGCCATCAATTTTGATGAGCGGTAATACAAACCAAACCAGTGCCACAGTGATAGCGCTGATTAACAGGCCGACTTTGAGCTTGCTGGGGATGTTCTTGTAAATGGTGAGTAACTTTTCCATAGTGATACACTTACTTTGTGGTATTGCGTTCGATGATTTGTCGATGAATAACTTGGCTAAAGATAGTAATTGGTGAGGTGGTGCCAATTGCAGCGAGTTTGTGAGTGACAGTGCTTGCTGCATTGCTCAAGCGGTAGTTGTAAACACCACCAAATATCAAGGTGATTGCAAGTGTGATAAGAAAAATACGTTTGAGCTTGCGCTTACGTTGCGAAGTGGATTGTATTGGTTCAGAAATCTGCCAATATTTGGATAGTGTTTTGTCCGGTTTTTGACGTGTCTGGCGAATGCGATAGAAAATACGATTACGGATTTCTTCGCGTGCTGCATGTTTTTCCTGCCCGTGGAGTTTGCCTTCATAACCGAGGCTGAACAAGAAGTAGATTAGCTCAATGAAATCGATATTGCTGCGCATATCTTTGAGTTTATCTTCTAAAATGACGTAGAAGTTCTCGCCGCCCCAAGTTTCTTTATGCTTAATATTAAGTAAGCTGTTTTGCACCCAGGGACTGTTGCTACCCCAGGCATGGCTTAAAACAGCTTCATCAATGGCAGTGCATAAGCAGTATTGCGCTGCCAGGCAAATCTCATTTGGATAACCCATTTGATGGATGGTTCTGATGGTTTTGTCAATTTCTTCCAAAATTTGTGAGCGCAGTGACGTTACATCAGGGTGGTCAACGGTATGTCTGATTTGCGAGATAAGTGTTAACAATGGCATGGCCACGGTGAGTAGCGGGTTGTCATTATGGTCAGTGCTGTATTGAGCCGCAGTGTCTGGCGTGGTGTTTTGGTAATATTGCTGCTGCGGTGTGTGATACGGTTGCTGCGGGTGCGTGGGGGTGAGTTGGTTATGTTGTTGCGTATGCATCGGCTTTACCCTTTTAGGTCGTGTTTCAAAAGTGTTGTTGACGATAATCTCACCAGGGTTCCTTAGAAAAAATTTTTGTTTATATAAAGACCGATAACC
>JANQIS010000166.1 GCA_028282045.1 Gammaproteobacteria bacterium | reverse complement strand
AGCTGCCGTGAAAGCCCCCGGCTTTGGTGATCGTCGTAAAGCCATGTTGCAAGATATTGCTATCTTAACCGGTGGTACTGTGATTTCAGAAGAAGTCGGCTTGAGCTTAGATAAGGCTGATGTTTCACACTTAGGCCAGGCCAAGCGAGTAATTATTACTAAAGACAGCACCACAGTAGTTGATGGTGCCGGTGATAAATCCGCTATTGATGGACGTGCTAACCAAATTCGTGGGCAAGTTGAAGAAACCAGCTCTGAATATGACCGTGAAAAACTGCAAGAACGATTGGCCAAGCTAGCCGGTGGTGTTGCAGTAATCAAAGTCGGTGCAGCCACTGAAATTGAAATGAAAGAGAAGAAAGCTCGTGTTGACGATGCCCTATCAGCAACGCGTGCAGCCGTAGAGGAAGGTGTATTGCCAGGTGGTGGTGTCGCACTGGTACGTGTTGCCTCAACTCTAGACAAACTCAAAGGTGACAACACTGATCAAGATCATGGTATCGATATTATTCGCCGTGCTCTGGAAGCACCATTGCGTCAAATCGTTTCTAATGCCGGTGGTGAAGCGTCTGTAGTTGTTAATGCGGTACGTGAAGGCAAGGCTAATTTCGGCTATAACGCTGCCACCGAAGCATTCGGCGATATGATCGAAATGGGTATCCTCGATCCGACTAAAGTTACCCGTTCTGCGATCCGTAATGCTGCCTCGGTTGCTGGTCTAATGATTACCACTGAAGCCATGGTTTCAGAGATCAAAGAAGACAGTGACTCAGCCGGCGGCGCTGGTGCTGCTGGTATGGGTGGTATGGGTGGTATGGGCGGCATGCCAGGCATGATGTAGTTTAAACTCTCAAGCTCTTTCGCTGGGCGGCGTTGGTTGCTCATGCTACCCGAGTCACATACCGGTTGTATGCTCCACGGGATAGCATTCACAACCGTCTAGCCCGGCAAAATTCTTGGGGCTTAAACCCTACCTTTAAAGCCTTCGTTTTGCGGAGGCTTTTTTATTGGGGCCGTGCTAGTTGCACTGTCCCCGGCGTCAGATCAATGCTTGCGCCTTGTCTTGAGCGGAAATCCTTAGCAAGATCCACTTTAAGCACCTTCGGGTGCTTTTTTGTGGGATAGCATTCGCAACCGTCTAGCCCAGCAAAATTCTTGAGGCTTAAACCCTACCTTTGAAGCCTTCGTTTTGCGGAGGCTTTTTTGTGTCAGCTTTCTGATCAATCTGCAAAAGGCTGTTCCAAATGCCATAATAATGAAAAAAGTGCTATATATTCATTGTTTAATAGTGCTACTGATGTGAGGCAGTGATTGAATGTTAACTTTGAGTAGTGGCTATGTTATAAATGAAATTGATATATTGAGAGTGTGTAATTTTAGGTCATGAAAGGCAAAGTGAAATTTTACAACCGCAAACAAGATTTTGGTTTTGTAATCGGTACCAATGGAGATGAATATTACTTTAATGCATTGAGTATTGCTCAGTTAAAGGAGAAGGATGCGGTAGCATTTTCAATCGAAGACTCTCCGCGTGGCAAGATTGCTCGCCATATTCGACATTATGGTTCGCCATCACCTTTGAAAACTGGCTTGATGTTATTAGTTGCTTTGATCATAGGCGTGATTATTGGAGTAGTGTTAAGGCATTTGTTCTAACTGAAGAATTTCCGGCTTGGAGCCTGTTGTCCAGATATTCACACTTGATATTCTTTGCGATGATCGCCATATGATATAAAGCTTAATGACGGTGAGGTATTGTGATGAGAATGGACAAATTAACCCATCAATTTCAAATGGCGCTGAGCGATGCGCAGTCCATCGCAGTGGGACGTGATCATCAAGAAATTGATCCATTGCATGTGATGTTGGCATTGTTAGGTCAGGATGGTGGTAGTACGCGTTCGTTGTTAACTCAGGCTGGTGCCAATGTGGCGCAGCTACAATCTGATTTACATCGCCAGCTCGATAAGCTGCCCACTATTAAGCAGCCGACCGGAGAGGTGAATGTCTCACGTGATTTGGTCCGCTTGTTTAATTTGATGGATAAACAGGCGCAGCAGCGTGGTGATCAATATATCTCTAGTGAACTGTTTTTATTAGCGGCCATGGACGATAAAAGCGCTTTAGGTAAAGTGCTAAAACAAACGGGTGTTGATAAACAAAAACTAACTGCAGCAATCGATAACATGCGCGGTGGGGCCAAAGTAGATGATCCCAATGCTGAAGCGCTACATGGTGCTTTGGAGAAGTATACTATTAATCTGACTGAACGTGCAGAGCAAGGTAAACTGGATCCGGTGATTGGCCGTGATGATGAGATTCGCCGTACTATTCAAGTGCTGCAACGTCGCACCAAGAACAATCCGGTACTCATTGGTGAGCCAGGTGTGGGTAAAACCGCCATTGTTGAAGGCCTGGCACAGCGGATTGTCAATGGCGAAGTGCCGGAAGGTTTGAAAACCAAAAAATTGCTATCGCTTGATATGGGGGCATTGATTGCCGGTGCCAAATATCGCGGTGAGTTTGAAGAACGTCTTAAAGCAGTGTTGCAAGATGTGGCCAAGCAAGAAGGTAATATTATCCTGTTTATTGATGAAATTCACACCATGGTGGGTGCCGGTAAAGCCGATGGTGCCATGGATGCAGGTAATATGCTCAAACCGGCTCTGGCGCGGGGTGAATTACATTGCGTTGGTGCCACCACCTTGGATGAGTACCGTGAATATGTGGAAAAAGATGCTGCGCTCGAGCGCCGTTTCCAAAAAGTGTTGGTGGATGAACCTAGCGTGGAAGATACCATTGCCATCTTGCGCGGTTTGAAAGAGCGTTACGAAGTGCATCATGGTGTGGACATTACTGACCCAGCGATTGTGGCAGCGGCAACTTTATCACATCGTTATATCTCAGATCGTAAGTTGCCCGATAAAGCGATTGATTTGATTGATGAAGCGGCGAGCCGTATTCGTATGGAGATTGACTCTAAGCCAGAAGAAATGGATAAACTTGATCGGCGCCTGATTCAGCTCAAGATTGAACGTGAAGCCTTAAAGAAGGAAAGTGATGACGCCTCCAAAAAACGTTTGGCCAAGCTGGATGAGGAGGTGCAACAACTGGAGAAACAATACGCAGATTTAGAGGCAGTGTGGAAGTCGGAAAAAGCCCAGATGCAGGGTGCGACGCATCTCAAAGAAGCGTTAGAACAAGCACGCCACGAATTAGAAGCAGCACAACGTGCCGGTGATTTGGCGCGTATGTCAGAACTACAATACGGTAAGATTCCTGAGTTGGAAAAGCAGCTTAAAGATGCTGAGGCTAGCGAAGGGCAGAGTGAGCCACAGTTGATTCATAATAAAGTCACTGAAGACCAGATTGCTGAAGTCGTCTCCAAAGCGACAGGCATCCCAGTGGCCAAAATGATGGAAGGTGAAAAAGAGAAGTTGCTGCATATGGAAGATGCTTTGCGTCAACGCGTGGTAGGGCAGGATGAAGCTGTTATTGCGGTGTCTAATGCGATTCGTCGTTCGCGCTCAGGTTTATCTGACCCCAATCGCCCGATTGGTTCATTCCTCTGCTTAGGACCGACTGGTGTGGGTAAAACTGAATTAACTAAAGCGTTAGCCAATTTCATGTTCGACTCAGAGGAGGCTATGATTCGTATCGACATGTCGGAATTTATGGAGAAGCATGCGGTATCACGCCTGATTGGTGCGCCTCCCGGGTATGTCGGTTATGAGCAAGGAGGCTATTTAACTGAGCATGTACGACGTAAGCCGTATTGTGTGATTTTGCTCGATGAGGTCGAGAAAGCCCATCCGGATGTGTTTAATATTCTACTGCAAGTACTGGATGATGGTCGCCTGACCGACGGCCATGGTCGCACGGTCGACTTCCGTAATACCGTCATTATGATGACTTCTAATTTGGGCTCTGATGTGATCCAGGAGCAGGCTGCCAGCGGTGACTATGAGACTATGAAGCAACGGGTGATGGAAGTGGTCGGGCGCCATTTCCGACCAGAGTTTATTAACCGTGTTGATGAGACCGTGGTATTCCATCCACTGGGTCACGAACAGATCGTTAAGATTGCCCAAATTCAATTGCAACGTCTGCAAAAACGTTTACAAGAGCGCGATTTGTCGATTACATTAACACCGAAAGCCATAGAACTCATTACTCAAGTGGGCTATGATCCGGTGTATGGTGCGCGCCCGCTTAAACGTGCGATCCAGACTTATATTGAGAACCCTTTGGCGCAGGATTTACTGTCAGGTAAATATGCCCCAGGCAGTGTCATCAAAGTCGATACTAAAGATGGGCGGTTGGTATTTAGCTAATGAAGCTAGTGCCCAAAAGTAGGGTTTTCTAATCGACTAACTAACACAAAACAAACAGCGCGAGGTTCCTCGCGCTGTTTTCGCCTGGTCAAAGCGATGCTCGGTATCTATGTAATTTGGGTCGTGTTTCAAAAGTGTTGTTGACGATAATCTCACCAGGGTTCCTTAGAAAAAATTTTTGTTTATATAAAGACCGATAACCGTATCATGCATCAGT
>JANQIS010000158.1 GCA_028282045.1 Gammaproteobacteria bacterium | reverse complement strand
TTCTCGCAAAGACAAAAACTGCTTACGCGAGAAATTTCTGATTTGTTTCAAAATGGGCGCCGTTACAAGACGCCTTGTTTTATTTTAATCTATAAGCCGGCATCTCAAAGTAAGTTGGGTATTGCTATTGCAAAAAAGCATTTGGCAAAGGCAACACAGCGTAACCGCGTAAAACGCCTGATTCGCGAACAATTTCGCTTACTTCAGCATACGTGGCATTTTTCCGTTACAATCTGTTCACGTCCATACATCAATGTCGCAGATGAAGTGCAGATCAAAACGCAATTGCAGGCATGTTGGGATCATTTGTACACAAAAGTCTGAGCTCTGAAAAACTAACACTTACATCAATCATCTGCTACAATCTTTCGCTGTTTTGAGAATTAACAAGGTTACTCGGTGGATATACAAAAAATTCGTTACGGCTTGTACATTGCGATTGCAGTCGTTGCATTGTTATTATGGGGTAAATGGAATGCTGCCAATACTCCCGAAACACCAAAAGTAACCGTGCAACAGCAAAAGACTTCAGCAATAACTCAGCAGACTGTGCCTGCATCAATACCTAATGCACATCACTCAACAACGCATACAGCAGTACCTACTACACCAAAGACCAAAAAACAAAGACTCATTCATGTCAAAACGGATGTACTTTCACTCACTATTAACCCAGTTGGGGGCACGATAGTTAAGGCGGATTTGCTGAAATACCCACAAACCTTACACAATAAAACCCCGATTGCACTGTTGAACCATACTTCATCAGATTACTATGTAGCTTCTATGGGGTTTGAAGCGGATTCATTAAAAGCACCGCTAGTCTTTACCAGTCAACAACAACAATATGAAATCGGTAACCAAAGACAACTGGTGGTAACGCTTAAGGCAAAGCAGCACAGTTTGACTATAGTGCGCCGCTATACTTTGTTAGCCAACAGCTATCAGATTCAAGTATCCCAAGAGATTACTAACCAAAGTGATCAAGCAGTGAAGGGGCGCTTGTATGCGCAACTCACCCGCACGCCACCGGGCAAGCACAGCAGCCTACTACATTCTTACACCACTTATACCGGTGCAGCCGTTTCCACACAGAATGACCATTATCAGAAAGTCAGCTTTAGTGATATGAGCAGTAGCCAAATTAATTTGCACAGCCAAGGTGGTTGGGTTGCCATGTTACAACATTATTTTATCAGCGCCTGGGTACCACCGACTAAACAGCAAAATCAGTTCTACAGTCAGGCTTCAGGTAATCAGTACACCATTGCCATGGCCTATCCAAAAGTGACCATTGCAACGGGCAAGTCCATTAATCAATCGGCAAGCTTATATATTGGCCCTGCCATTGCAAAGAATCTTGAACACGTTGCACCATATCTGGATAAGACAATCGACTATGGTTGGTTATGGTTTATTTCCGTATGGATTTTTGCCTTAATGAGTTGGATTTTCCAATATGTGGGTAATTGGGGCTGGGCGATTGTGTTAACCACCCTGGTTATCAAACTGGTATTTTATCCATTATCTTCTAAATCTTATCGCTCTATGGCAAAAATGCGTGAGCTTGGGCCACGTATTAAACAACTAAAAGAGCGTTTGGGTGATGATCGTCAGGCCCTGAGTAAAGCAACGATGGAATTGTATCGCAAAGAAAAGGTTAATCCCTTAGGTGGGTGTTTGCCCATGGTGATTCAGATTCCGGTTTTCATTGGACTATATTGGGTATTGATGGAAAGTGTTGAATTACGTCAAGCACCATTTTTACTGTGGATTCATGACCTTTCACAACAAGACCCTTATTATATCCTACCGATTTTGATGGGAGCTTCGATGTTCTTACAGCAACGCCTTAATCCGGCGCCGGCTGATCCAATGCAAGCTAAAGTCATGATGTTCTTGCCGGTCTTTTTTACTGTCATCTTTTTAAGTTTTCCGGCTGGGTTGGTGCTTTACTGGTTGGTGAATAACCTGGTGAGTATTCTGCAACAGTGGTGGGTAATGCGCCGTTATATGCAGGTAAGCCGGCAAAAGAAGCGCACGGCACGCTAAATGGCTGATAGCGACACCATTGTTGCCCAGGCAACGCCGACAGGGTTCGGAGGCATAGGTGTGGTGCGTATCTCTGGTGCCAAAAGTTTGGCTATTGCACAGCAC
>JANQIS010000150.1 GCA_028282045.1 Gammaproteobacteria bacterium | reverse complement strand
CTGGCGTTTTTTATCCATCGCCTAACCTCAAGCGCTGACCCAACGCAAATCCCCGCTCAAGAACAACCTTTGCTCAACCCCGCACCGCAATATTTCATGGCCCTGCAAGGGCATATCGATCCGGCGCTCAAACACACGATACAACTCACCTGGTTAGCAACCTACTATACCTTCAACCCCCAGTGCAATGTCGAAGTGAATCAACTGGAAGGCGTTGATAGCCCTCTGATTATTTATCATTACTTCCCAGTAAAGCCTGATGCAAAGGGCAATTACCAGTTAAAAATACCGCTGGATAAGTATATGCCAGGTTATTGTCAATGGGCTATTGTTAGTATTCAGTATCAGTCACACAAGGGTATGACTTTATACCAAACTGATAGCTTTGTTTCTTTTTTAAAGATCAAATTCCATATCCTAAAAAATATACCGGCAAATTAGACATTATTTGCAACAAGCACTCATGTCATGATAGCAATGCATCTGGTATTGGCGGTGTCATGAGCTCAAATCTATCAGCACAAAAAAATTACACTTTTACATTAAATTTTTTACAATCAACCATCGAAGGGAAATAGAATGATTAGCGTGTTAGAGTGCGCTCAAATTTCGGGCCACATTTATCACCCAGAAAAACATGAATATGCTGGGACAATGATTCAACCACTCGACCCTAAAAAACTCCACCGCGCAAAGGAAGGATGGAACATCGTCAATGATTTCGATCCTGATATGCGACCAAATGGCCATATTTATGCGGCGCTCTACTTACAAGTCAATCAAAGCAAAATAACCGATGCCGTTATCGCCATACGCGGCACTGACAATTTATTTAACGATATCGTCGATATGATTAGCTGGTTTCAGGATGTGATCGGCACAGAACGCCATAGCCTACTGCCTGCCTATACTGCCGATATTATGCATTTCTTTATGAAGTGTGAAGCGCTGCTTAAACGTGCTAAACTCTCTTACGTATACCCCACCATCACCGGTCATTCTCTTGGCGGAGCCCTGGCACAACTCTACAATCTGCGTTATATACAAACCACCGCCATCACCTTTAACTCCCCAGGTTGTGCACAAATGCCCGGTATCCATCCGGACCGCAGCCATCTGGTGCATGAATTCAGTGCGCACTGGGGCATCATCAATCGTATCGGCAAACCAGTCAACTCTCCCACCTGGATTGATGTTCCTGAACAAGCCCAAGTGGCAGAAAAATTGATCCACGCCTGGAACAATAAACTTGACCACACCGCCACCACGCTACAAGATCAAGCATTCGCCGACGTTAAAGACAGCCCTCTGACCAGTCTGCAGCCAAACCATTTTTTAGGCTCATTGGGCGCCGGCGCACTATTGAAAGCCACCGACATCGAACAAGCCGCACAACAGGCTGGTGGCAACCTGGCAGCTTATCATGCCATGGTGGAACAACATAAAATTGCTAACATGGTGCGCGCACTCCAGCAGACACAAAACCGCACCATCGCTCATCAGAGCTTTAACCTCTAAACGATATTCGGTTGGAGGGTATACAGGTGAGCAAGTTTCTACTCTTTGGCGTGGCACTGCCTTGCAGCATATTAGCTGCTGCGGGGATTACGCTGGCGTTTTTTATCCATCGCCTAACCTCAAGC
>JANQIS010000133.1 GCA_028282045.1 Gammaproteobacteria bacterium | reverse complement strand
GATGGTATGCCATAACATGCAACACCTGGGACTTGAGCTGGATGAAGACAAAAACAATCAGGTTGATAAAGCTCAAGCCATCACAGAAATCAGCGACACTAACAGCCAGCATCGCATACTGGTCGTACCTACTGATGAAGAGTTACAAATGGCGTTAGAGATCCAACAACAACTGCATAGTTAATCAATTGAATACCCCGTTTTTAGGCACTAGCGAGTTGGCTGCAAGTAACATATTGGATTAGGTATCGGGTTTTATTTGATTGGTTGTAAGACATATTTGGCACCGCAGTATGGGCAAGTTGCCTTACCGTCTTTTTCAATCGGCAAGTAAACTCGCGGATGCATATTCCATAAGGTCATTTCCGGTGTTGGACAGCACAGAGGCAAATCTTGCTTCGTTACATAATGTACTTGTGGGGACTTGGTTTTTTTAGCAGCCGCGTTGGACATCGTTTATCAGGGTCAAGCAAAATTAAGGCTATTCTAACCTGGATATTTCATCATGTCACTTGGTTGGTCAATCATATAGTTAATCAAAGGATGTTCAATTAACGACAAAACACTGTGTGCCATTGTGCTGTCACAAACTGTAATGCTTCTTGATAATCGGCCGGCAATGGCCGTTTACCTGTCACCGTCAGAGTATGCACACTCTGACGATACAAACGATAGATATCAATCAACTGTGACACCACTTCTTCACGCAATACACTGGCTTGAGCCAGTGATTGTAACTGGCGGATATGATCAGAATAATACACCACTTGTGGCGCATCATGGGCACTTAATAATAACCAGTACTGCACCAAAAATTCTAAATCAATCAATCCACCTGGCATCTGTTTTAAATCAAACTCCCCAGCGCGGTAATGATGTTGGCGCATACGCTCACGCATGTCTTTGACGGCCTGGTTTAATACCGCCTCATCACGGCGTTGGCACAATACATGCTGACGTATAGCGTCAAATTGTCCACGCATTCGCGCAGGCCCCACCACCATGCGGGCACGCAGTAAAGCCTGATGCTCCCATGTCCAGGCGGCTTGACTCTGATAGCGTTCATAAGCAGCTACACTACACACCAATAGGCCAGCGTTGCCAGACGGGCGTAGCTGCAAGTCCACTTTGTATAACGGTCCGGAATAAGTACGAGTTTGCAAAATATGCACTAACCGTTGTGCCATACGAGCATAAAATTGTCCGTGGCTTAATGATTTCTCACCCTGAGTCTTGCCTTCAGCTTGTTGATAAAGCAAAACCAGATCTAAATCCGAGTCATAGCTCAACTCAATACCACCGAGCTTGCCATAAGCAATAACGCCAAAACCATGGTCATGATGATCTTGCAGTTGATCTGGTAATCCATAGCGCCCCACCATATGGTGCCATGCCATATGCTCTGCCTGGTTGAGCATGACCTCGGCCAATTCAGTAAGATAATCACTGACACGCATAATCGGCAGATGTTGATACAGATCAGCAATAGCAATACGCACTTGCTGACGGGCTTTTTCATGGCGCATGGCTTCTAATAACGCTTCTTCATCATGTTCACGGTGTTGTTGATGAGACGTTAACTCTGCTGCGATACGTTCACGCCCCCAAAGTCCTTGCTGTTTGGGTTGCACCATTACCGACAACAAATGGGGTTGGTGCAATAACTGTTGATACAGCCAGGGGCTATCTAACATCATGCGGCCCAAGGGCACTAGCTGATCAAGGTGTTCATTAAGCAAAGTTAAATAAGTGGAACGGTTAAACAGACAGGGTAACCAATGCGACATCCGGTTAACCAATGTGGGATAATCAGTAAATGCCTGCTGGTGCTCACTTAAGAAGGTACTAATACGCTGTAGCTGTGCTATGATTGCCGGCTGACATTTTTTTTCAGCCACTTTTTGCTGTACTGCAGCCAGTAAATCATACCATTCACTAGCCTTAGCGCCTGAACCATCAACCGGGGCGGCGTCACTAAAAGCGGTAGTTTCATCAAACAGCGTCCGCACTTGTTGACGCGCCTGTGTGATAACCTGCTCTAGCGCCGATAACGACACCATGTGCATAGCGTGTACGACACGTACCTGCATTAACGCAGAGCCGGGCAACTGATGCTGCTGTTGATCCAATAGAATCTGCACCCTATTCTCTAAGCGGCGCCAAAACAAGTAGGTTTCATGCAACACACCAACCTGCTGTTCACTAAGCAAATGATACTTGCCCAAAATCGCTAACACATCGAGTAATGGTGTACGCTTGAGTGCGGCTCGTTCGCCAGCGTAGATCAATTGATAGCTCTGGACAATAAACTCAATTTCACGAATGCCTCCTGGCCCGAGTTTAATATGGTTATGTAGACGCTTACGGGCCGTTTCTCGGCTAATCATGTCATGCATTGTGCGAATGGCCAGACGCATATTAAAGTCGACATAGGGGCGATAACAAAAAGCCTGCAACGCTTGAAGCAAAGTTTTTGAGTCACCCGTAATCGCACGCGCTTTAATCATGGCATAGCGCTCCCAATCGCGCCCATGTTCCTGGTAGTAACGCAATAATGCCGACACCTTCATCACCAGCGGCCCACTTTGACCAAAGGGACGCAAACGCATATCGACACGATAAACAAAACCATCAGCAGTGGGTTGATCTAGCACGCCGATCAGTTGTTGGCCCAACCGAGTATAAAATTGCTGTGCATCAATAAGCTCAGCAGTAAAACCACTATCCGGGTAAGCAAAAATCAAATCCACATCGGAAGAAAAATTAAGCTCATGACCACCCAGTTT
>JANQIS010000122.1 GCA_028282045.1 Gammaproteobacteria bacterium | reverse complement strand
ATCCACAATCCAGCGTTACTATTGCTTGATGAACCCACTGCCGGTGTTGATCCTAAAGCACGGCGTGAATTCTGGGACCATATTCATCTGCTTGCCAGTGAAGGCATTACCACCTTGGTGAGTACACATTATATGGATGAAGCTGAGCGTTGCCATCGCCTGGCTTATTTGGCCTACGGTAAGCTACTGGTTCAGGGAACTTGTGATGAAGTGATTAAGGTAGCCGATATTGAAACCTGGGAAGTGCGCGGTAAAGACCTGGGCCAATTAGCACAGCAGTTACGTAAAACGGCCGGCATTGAACAAGTCGCAGCATTTGGTCAGGTGCTGCATGTTAGCGGTAAGCGGAAAAATGACCTGGCCAAACGCATCAAACCTTTCCAAAAGCGTGGGTTAACCTGGCAGCAAATTGAGCCGAGCCTGGAAGATGCCTTTATTCATTTTATGTCATGTCAACAGGATAACTTTCAATGAAGCAGCTTATTGTTATGGGACGCCTGTGGGCAATGATGGTCAAGGAGTTTATCCATATCCGCCGCGATCGAGTCACTATCGGTATGCTGATTACTATCCCATTGATTCAATTAGTGTTGTTTGGTTATGCGATCAATGTCAATCCACACCAACTGCCTACCGCGGTGGTCAGTGCTGATCACTCTAATTTTACCCGACGCTTTCTTACAGCACTGCAAAACACCGATTATTTTCATATCACCGTACCCAATGCTACTGAGCAGCAAGCCAACCAATTGCTAAAAACCGCTAAGGTACAGTTTGTAATAAATATCCCACCGGGCTTTACCCGTAAGCTGATACATGGTGAGCGTCCGGATATTTTGGTAACGGCTGATGCGACTGATCCAGTTTCAACCTCGGCAGCATTACGCGCTTTACAGGTACTGCCTGATACCGTTTTTGATAACGAGATATCGCGGGGATTGGGCTATCTCAAAAGTACGCCAGCGCCGTTTCAGGTGATTGTCCATGCCAAATACAATCCGGAAAGTATTACACAGTACAATATCGTGCCTGGCCTGATGGGGGTGATCTTAACCATGACGCTGATCATGATCACTGCCCTGTCGATCACCAAAGAGCGTGAGACAGGGACTTTTGAAAGTTTGTTATCCATGCCGTTTCGCCCGTTGGAGGTCATGGTGGGCAAGGTTATTCCTTATGTGATGGTTGGCTATGTCCAACAGATAATTATTTTGTTGGCAGCCTATTATTTGTTTGCTGTGCCTGTCGCCGGATCTGTATGGTTATTGTTGGTGGTTACCTTACCGTTTATATTGGCCAATCTTTTTGTTGGCCTAACATTTTCAACCTTGGCCAACAATCAACTCCAGGCGATTCAGCTCACGTTCTTTTTCTTTTTGCCATCGATTCTGTTATCCGGCTTTATGTTTCCGTTCTATGGTATGCCGACTTGGGCGCAGTGGTTGGGTGAATGCTTGCCGCTGACGCATTTCGTGCGCATTGTCCGTGGCATTATGCTTAAGTCTAACGGTTTTGCTGCCATCTGGTCAGACATCTGGCCATTGCTGATATTTATTATAGCGGCAGGGGGGATTTGTTTGCTGCGCTTTAGACAAACGTTGGATTAACTAACCGACAAACTATGTGCTGCAAGAGCGAGCGCTCCTAACATACCGGTATGCTGGCCAGAGCTGGCATAAGTTACGGTATTATCAATATTTTTTGTCATAGCGTTGTCAATATAACCGGCCAGTAATGTGAGTGTGCGTTGGCGTACCTGTTCAATTAATCCAGGTTGCTGCATGACACCACCGCCAAAAATAATACGCTGTGGCGATAAGGTGAGAATATAGTTGCTTACAGCACAGGCCAGGTAATGAGCTTCAAGTTGCCAAACCGGATGCTCTGGCGCAATATCGTTTGCAGAGCTGGCACCAACGCGCTGTAATAATGCCGGCCCACAAGCTAAACCTTCTAAACAATTGTTATGAAATGGGCAAACGCCAGCAAAATCATCTTCAGGTAACTGCGCAACCAGCAAATGTCCTGCCTCCGGGTGCATGGCGCCATGCAACGGCTTGCCGTCAACAACCACGCCAACCCCGATGCCGGTACCCACCGTGATATAAACTACGCTACTCAAACCCTGGGCTTGCCCCCATCGATATTCACCTAATGCCGCACCGTTGACATCAGTATCAAAGCCAATCGGCAGGGTAAAATGTTGTTTGATAGCGCTGACAATATCGTAGTGTTGCCAGGCCAGTTTGGGGGTGGTCGTGATCTGGCCATAAGTAGGAGATGCACTGTTAGGGTCGATCGGCCCGAAACAGCCAATGCCCACAGCGGCAAAAGCATGCTGCTGATAAAACGCCTGTAAACAAGCGATCACCTGTGGCATTACTTCTTGCGGCGTGGTGGTAGGGATTTTATGATGCGCTATGATACGGCCTTCAGTCGTACCCAATGATACTAAAAATTTAGTGCCGCCAGCTTCAATGCCTGCAATATAGGTCATGCTAAACTCTCGAGTTGATAATGCTTGTCATCGTGATTCTGCTAATGATGCCATGTTTCGGTCAGAAATATTATCAGAAACACCTTATACTTTTGGCAATCAAAAGAGCAATTGAGGACACGCCCTAGTATTACCTCACTAAATAATGCCGGTCTGCTACACTGCTATCAAATGGGAATAACGGAAGGTGTTTGATGACTGACTGGGTTGTGTGGCCGATTTTTTTGGTGCAGCTTTTAATCTTCGTTTTACTATGGGTACGCCGTGACAAAAAGTTACTTGGTTTTCACCCTGGCCTTTGTATTCTGTGGCTAATTTTATTGATAGCGATCACCATTGTGGTGTCATTATGGCACGACAGTACCGAGCCACTACCGTTGTATTTTTAGTCTGGTCACATTGATTAGGAGCATGTTATGCGTGTAGTACTTGCAAAATGGGAAAAAGAAATCGAACTGATCGATAGTATTATTGGCCTGGTTGGTGTGGTGCTGATTCTCAGTGGCGCGTTGTTTATACAGTTTTTTTACGGCGAACAACCCTGCCCACTGTGTTTACTGCAGCGAGCAGCATTTGTCAGTATTGGATT
>JANQIS010000041.1 GCA_028282045.1 Gammaproteobacteria bacterium | reverse complement strand
GGACAGCGGGTAAACTCAGTAAAATATTCATTTCGTTTCCTAATATAGCAGTGTAGAGTACTTTGACAACATAACAGGGTATTTAACAGCCTGCAAGTGAAATTATTAATAAAATTAACTATATTATTGAGTGCTGGGCCGGTAAGCTCGGCATTGCTTATAAACAATGAGTGAGACATGTTGATACAAAAACGCATCTTGAAACTGATCGTTATGGTTGCCGTGGCATTACCGTGTTATGCCTGTGCCGGCCAGGTGGCCGATGCGGCTGCAGTATCGGTTGTTAATATGGCTACGGCGATTGCTTCTTATCAGGTGTTACGTTCGATGGGAGCGCAACCGCAGATTCAAGGTACGCCCTATGGTATGGTCACCACGACGACCAGCACTAATAGCCAAAGCGGCAATCCCGGCAAACACCTAGTTATGACAGTCAAAATCAGCAGGATCAGAAAATCCAGTTTATGCAACCATAAAAAGACATTATTTGCAGATCTATCCGCTTTTTATCCAAAGCCAGTTATAAAGGAAGGGGCTTTACATGGCTTTGGATAAGAAAATTTGACAAAACATCCAATTGGATGTACTGTTCGAGTATAAGTTATTTAATTAAAGACAAAGGTTAGTGAAGGTCGTTTTTTACAGAAAGCAAAATGGCAAAGAACCTGTAAAAGACGAATTGCTTAATTTACCAATTGACGAGAGAGCAAACGCCTTTGAGCGGCTGTCAAGTGTACAAAAATATGGGTTTGACTATAGCCGAGTAACCTTTAAGCCCATCAAAGGTAAGCTATGGGAGATTAAGTACAAGTACAAAAATCAACATCGAATTTTGTACTTTATGCGCAATTCGGAAACAATGATTTTATTGCACTATGTTAAAAAGAAGACTCAAAAATTGGAAAAACAGGATCGTGAAATTGCTGAAAAGCGCATGATGGAGGTAATCAAAAATGACTAATAAACATATCGGTTCATCTTTGAATGAAGTAATTGACACTCAACTAAAAGACCTTGATTTTTCTCGTGAATTTGAAAAGCAAGAAATGATTAGCCAAATCGCACAAAAGGCTTATAATCTAAGACTTAAGGCGGGGCTCACTCAAAAGGCCATGGCAGAGAGGTCACAAACGACACAGCAGGTTATTGCAAGAATCGAGAGTGGGAAAGATCAGCGCGTCCCATCCCTGGAGCTTTTAAATAGAATTGCTCGTGCGGCGGGGAAACACTTGGAAATTTCATTTGCTTAAGGCTTTAAAGCCATGACATTATGCAACCATAACGTTGAGCTAAACAACGCCCCATAATGTCAGCAACATAAGCCAAAAGCTGATCAGCCAAAAGCGCACTACCACTTGAGTTTCTGGCCAACCGCTCAGTTCGAAGTGATGATGAATCGGTGCCATTTTAAAAATACGTTTTTTAGTGCGTTTGTAATAACCGACTTGCAGTATTACCGATATGGCTTCGATAACGAATATGCCGCCCATAATCAGTAATGCAAGTTCTAAGCGAGCAGCCAGGGCGATAAAGCCCAGCAAACCACCCAGTGCCAAAGCACCGACATCACCCATAAAGACTTTGGCAGGATGGGCGTTAAACCATAAAAACCCTGCCGTGGCACCGGCGGTGGCCATACAGAGTACTAATAAAGCGTTATTGACGATAATACCTTGATGCCAGATGCCAATAGCCAATCCACATACTGCCATGATGACCGGTACAGATACCAATCCATCCAAGCCATCAGTTAAGTTAACGGCATTGCTGGTGCCGACAATGACAAAGTAACCCAGAATTACCACGGCCCAACCTATAGGCAGCCAGATATGCCAAAAGGGTATGAATAGCTCGGATTGGTGCGGCGTATCGCAATAGTGATACCATGCTAGTGCAGCGATAATAGCGATCAGCGATTGCCAGGCATACTTCCAGCGTGATCTTAAGCCACGCGAGTCTTTGTGTACAATCTTTTTGAAATCATCATACCAGCCGACTAATGCCAGTGAGATCAACACAAATAAACCTAACCACAGTAGTTTGTGATAGTGGCTCCACAATAGGGCGCTTAACGTAATGGCCAGCACAATAATAATGCCACCCATGGTGGGCGTACCGGATTTGGTAAGATGAGATTGGGGTCCATCATCACGCACGACCTGTCCCATTAAACGGCCTTGCAGCAATTTAATAAAAGGGTGGCCCAGTACCAGGACTACAATCAATGCGGTAAAAAAGCTGCCGGCTAACCAGGTAATCATGCGTCAACCTCAACAGGTTGCAAGGCCCTTTTTTCAGTAATATCAGCAACAATTTCTTCCATACAGTGGCTGCGGCAACCTTTAATAACCACCATTGTGGTGGCATCCAGCAATGGTAACAATGCATTGACGAGATCTGTTTTGGTTTGGTAGTACTGTGCTGTCGGGCAGGTTTTTAAAGTATTGTCGAGCAGCGCTCGATCACCAAATAAAAGCACATGATGGGGCTGAGCCTGGTTGATCCACATGCCCATATCTTGGTGTATTTGTGCTGCCTGATCGCCCAACTCTGCCATATTGCTCATGACAAAAATACGTTGGCCGGTGTGTTGTGCTAAGGAGCTCAATGCCGCCTGGACACTCTTGGGACTAGCATTGTAGCTATCATCGACCACAATAGTCCCATTTTCTAAGATAGTTGAAGCAAAGCGTCCACGTTGAGCCTTTACTAAGGCCAGACCTTTAGCGACTGCTTTGAGATCAGCGCCTACCGCCATTGCAGCCGCGGTGGCAGCTAAAGCATTGGTTGCCATGTGCTCACCAGGTAGCGGGATTGCAATGGCCTGTTCACCAATGGGTGTAATCAAATCAAACTCCACGCAGTCAGGACCGAGATGGCAGTGTTTTAATGTGATATCAGCTTTATTGTGGCGGGCGAATGTCAGGCAATGGCGTTTGTCTAGCATATCGTGCCATTGTTTGGCATAGGGTTCATCGGCATTGATGATGCCAATACCGGATTTACCCAGGGCTTGATAAATGTGAGATTTTTCCGCAGCAATATTCGCTTCTGATCGCAGACCTTCACCGTGTTGCAAGCTGATATTGGTGATCATTGAGACCGTCGGTTGGGCAATTGCTACCAGGCGTTCCATCTCGCCACCTTGGCTAATGCCCATCTCAAATACGGCAAACTGATGTTGCGGGCGTAGTTGCAGCACCATGTGAGGTAAAGTTACTTGTGAGTTGAAGCTGCCCGTGGTGTAGAGTACATTGCCGCATTGTTCAAGGATACTGGCCAACATATCTTTGGTGGTGGTCTTGCCGCAAGAGCCGGTTAATCCAATGACCGGGATGGAGAATTGTTCACGCCAGAGTTTAGCCATATCACCGAAAGTCTGTAGTGTATCCGGCGCTATGATCTGGCAGATGTCAGCATCGATTGGCTCACGGACTAATACTGCAGCAGCACCAGCCTGGATTGCTTGATGGAGAAAATCATGCCCATCGACTCGCTCACCTTTGAGCGCTACGAACCAATCACCTGGTTTGACCTGACGAGAGTCAAACGCTGTTGGCGCTAGAGGCATATCCTCACCGATATACTGAGCGCCAGCTTGTTCTGCCAGTTGTTGTAAGGTCAGCATAACTCATCTCTCATTTGCCCACACACGATGTATTATTTTACGCTCATCAAAAAACTTTTTCGCGCCTTGTACATCAAGGTAAGTCTCGTGACCTTTACCCGCCAGTACGATCACATCGCCACTGTCAGCGTGTTGTAATGCATACATAATGGCTTGTTCACGCGCGCGGATTATTGCTGCCGGTGATTTACTGAGCCCTTGGCAAATGTCTTGGATAATTTGTTCAATGGATTCAGTGCGTGAATTATCTTCGGTAATCACCAGCTTATCTGCATGCTGTGCAGCGGCTGCAGCCATTAGTGGGCGCTTGCTGCGATCGCGATCACCGCCGCAGCCAAATACACACCATAACTGGCCTGGCACATGCTGACGCACGGCCTGCAAGGTCCGCTGTAATGCATCGGGAGTATGGGCATAATCGATAATGACAATAGGCTGATTATCCTGTTGCAAAACCTCAAGTCGGCCTTTAACCGGTGCTAGCTGGTACAGTACAGGATGCACTTGTGGTGCTGTAAATCCCAGTTGCAATAACACCCCAACTGCAGCCAATGCATTTTCCGCTTGATAACGGCCCCAGAGTCTGAACTGATTTTGATAATGCTGATTCTGGTAACACCATTGCAATGCTGTGCCTTGGGTATCAAAAGCGCAATTGATCAGGCTCAGATCACTTTGACGGCCATAACAGAGAAGTGGCTGGGTAGCATGCTTGGCAAAGGCTTTCACTTGTGGGTCATCGTCATTAAGCACCAGGGTATCGCTTAAATCTAACAAACGGCGTTTACTGGCAATATATGCTGCCATAGTATGGTGATAATCCAGATGATCTTGGGTAATGTTGGTGACCACGCCCACGGCAAAGCGTAGGCCAGCAACGCGCTCCTGGTCCAGGCCATGTGATGAAACCTCCATCACCACATGGCTGACACCTTGTTGTATGAGCGTATGAAGTTGGCGGTACAACGTGATGATATCCGCAGTGGTGTATTCACACGCTGATAGTGATGTGCCCCATTTGCCCCAGCCGACAGTACCGATAACGCCAACGTTTACACCCAAAGCATACAATAGCTGTGCTACATAATGGCTTACAGAGGTTTTACCGTTAGTGCCAGTAATACCAATTAAAACCAAATGTTCTTGTGGGTGTTGGTAAAAGCGCTGGGCGAACGTGGGCAATTGTCTTGCCAAGTTAGGTATGGCCACGCACGGAATGGATTTGTTGTTGGGGGTGAAATTGCCGCCTGGGTCATAGAGTACGGCCACGGCACCGCGGGCAATGGCAGTGTCGATATAATTACGTCCATCAAAATGCGTGCCGGGATATGCTATAAAGGCATCACCTGATTGTAGCGCACGACTATCCAGGCATAGGTTGTTAATCTCAGGGTTTGAGGTGCCGACATCAAACTGTAGCAGTGAATTTAACCGCATACATTTCTCAAGTCTGGATATTTACCGTGAAAATGCCCATACTACAGGCGAAAAAGTTTCCTGACAATTTAGCCAGTAATGTTTGTTTTTTTATTTGGCTTGTGTTTAGGAT
>JANQIS010000007.1 GCA_028282045.1 Gammaproteobacteria bacterium | reverse complement strand
CCACTGCTGGCCTGTTCACGCGCTGAGTTGCAAGCTTATGCTGCAGCACATGGTTTAAATTGGTTTGATGACCCTTCCAATACTGATCAGCGTTTTGACCGCAATTATATCCGTCAGCATATTTTGCCGGCGATTACGATGCGTTGGCCAGCGATTGTCCATAACTTGAATGCCGCTGCCCGGCATTGTCAACAAGCACTGGCCATTGAGCAAGTGTGGGCACAAGCGCATTTACAAACCATGATGCACGATAATACATTGCAATTGGCTATGTTGCCCAGCGATCCGGCTCAACGTACTGCGTTACTGCGTGCTTTTTTACAGGCACAGTCAGCGCCGCTTCCCAGTCAACAACAACTTAACACGATTGTGACCACCGTAATTGGCGCTAAAGCGCATGCCAACCCGTTATGCAAACTGGGCGGGGGTGAATTACGCCGTTATCGCGATACATTATATTGGTTTGCTCAGCCGATAATAACCGATATTGAAGATTATGAAATCGCCTGGGATGGCCAAAGTAATGTGATGGTGCCGGGGTTTGGTGAAGTCACATCACAACACATACAGGAATTGGGTTTGAGTGAGTTGCCTCAAGAACTCTATTTGCGCAGCCGTCGTGGTGGTGAGCAATGTCGACCGATAGGATGGTCTTATGCCAAACCATTGAAAGACTGCTATCAGGCTTTTGCCATTCCACCGTGGCGACGGGCTTGTCTGCCGTTGTTATTTGTCGGGGATCGTCTTATTGCAGTGATCGGTGGTTGGGCCTGCCAATGAACGTTATAATAGCTAGCTTTTTTACAATTGAGATATGCTATGCACCTTGCTAAACCTGTCCTTGAGAGTATTTGTGCGCAGTTACCTGATAACTTTAGCCCCGAAGTGGGATTGATTCTGGGTTCAGGTTTAGGGCAACTGGCCGATCAAATTAACCCGGTAGCTGAAATCAGCTATCGTGATATTCCAGGGTTTCCAGTCAGCACGGTTGCAGGTCATGCCGGTACTATGGTGTTGGGCTATTTGAATCATCGTCCGGTAGTGTGCATGAAAGGACGAGTGCACTTGTATGAGGGCGCTAAAATGGCTGATCTGCGCTTGTTTATCTTAACGCTCAAAGGGCTGGGAGTGCGAGAGTTAGTGGTTACGAATGCTACCGGCTCACTCAATACTGAGATCCCCTTAGGCTCTGCAGTGTTGATTAACGACCATATTAACTTTACCGGTAAGAATATTTTGATTGGACCTAATGATGATGGGTTGGGCCCAAGGTTTCTACCGATGGAAACTGCATACTGCCCACAATTACGCCAACGGTTTAAGAAAGCCGCTCAGTCCTTAAATCAGACCATTTACGAAGGTGTGTATATCGGTGTGTTAGGGCCGAGTTATGAAACACCGGCGGAAATTCGTGCTTTTAAGGCCATGGGCGCTGATTTGGTCGGCATGTCCACAGTGCAGGAAGTAATTATGGCACACTATTTGGGCATGAAAGTGGCCGCACTGTCGATGGTGAGTAACTATGCTGCGGGTTTGTCTGATACTCAGATCAATCATGAAGAAGTCTTATTTTATGGCAAACAGGCCGCCAGTGTGCTGCCGCAGTTAATTACCGGCGCAATAGCTTTTAGTTGACGATGATTTAGCAGCCGTAACTACCCTATGCTCTGGGGTGATGGCGCTGATGCAATGCTTGTAAGCGCACCTGAGCAATATGCGTGTAGATAGTGGTGGTGCTAACATTACTGTGGCCTAACAGCATTTGCACAGCGCGTAAGTCTGCCCCATGATTGAGCAGATGAGTAGCAAAAGCATGGCGTAAAGTGTGTGGCGAAATAATGGTGCTAATACCGGCACGTTGGGCGTATTGTTTAATACGGTGCCAGAAAGTCTGGCGCGTCATCGGCTGACCTCGTTGGCTGGCAAAGACAATATCAGAGCGCTGGCCTTTGAGTAGGTCGTCGCGCACAGTCTCGCAATAGCGCATTAGCCAGTCGGCTGCCTCTTCACCCATTGGGACCAGGCGTTCCTTGCTGCCTTTGCCCAATACTTTTACCACCCCTTGGCGTAGATTAATATGATGCAGCTCGATGGCAATCAATTCGGAGATCCGCAGACCACAGGCATACAACAGTTCAAGCATGGTGCGATCTCGAAATCCCAGCGGTGTACTCAGATTGGGGGCTTCAAGCAGGCGCTCAATATCGGCCTCACTAATGGACTTGGGTAGTGATTTGCCCAGTTTCGGGCTTTCGATATTCAGTGTAGGATCCTTGCGGATAAGCTTCTCTTGCAGAGCCCATTGATAAAAACGCCTTAAGCAGGAAAGGCAACGTGCTGTGGCCCGCGCTGAGAGGCCTCTTTGATATCGGTAGGCCAAATATTCATGCAGTTTTTCAGCAGTTAAACCCAACAGTGAAGGCTGTCCCAGCCATCGTTGTAGCTGTTTAAGATCATTGTGATAACTGTCGCGGGTATGTTGGCTTAGGCCGTGTTCCAGCCACAGGTAATCTAAAAAAGTATCGACTTCAATTGGTAATACAGTAGGAGCTGACATCGAAATATGACAAATAAAAACATTATGACATAGGGTAACTGATTAAACGATAATGCTTAGATATACAAGTGTTATACGGTGGAATTTAAAAACCTTTTAGTATGAGCAAGGTGACCATCCCTGTGCGATAAAACGAGATATAAGAAAAAAAGAAGCCCGCTTATGCGGGCAATGTGTGGGAGAGACACAACTATAGCTGATTTGACTCAGCTTGTTATTGTTGTTAAAGCGCATCCTTGCGGGCTTCCGTGCCCATCCTTCAGTCCTTTGCGGCTTCCTGCCTTAATGACTTCCTGTCAGGGTTGTCGCTTCCTTGCAAGTGCATCAACCTCCTGTCAATGCGTTCGCAACGTCCTGTTGTTGCGCGTAATTAGACTGCCTCACGGTAGTCATCGTAACCTTGTGCTTCATGGATATTGATATCTGAGAGTTCAATATCATCAAGCTGTACTTGTATAGCATAACGCTCGCGGCGCAGACGGCTTTCCATTGCCATCACTGCGTATTTAAATTCGCGGTTACCGCCTTCGTATTCCACAATGCTTTTGAGCATCTCAACGATGTCATCAGCGGTAATTGTTTTATCATCGAGAATATCAGCGATTAATGAATCGCCGTTAACCCAATCCCATTCATCTGCGTAATGCATGATGACATGTTTAAAACGATCCTCATTAGTTTGGGCGTTTGCTTGTTCTAATGCGGACATGTATTTTTGAATTAAACTGTGCATCGTTAGTCTCCCTATGGTGGTACAAAGCTGTTTGTTTCGTCAGATGCAATGATTCCATAGAACATTCGAATAAAAAATTTATATATTTATTTTTGAATTCCCTATGAAATTTTTACCTGTAAATATATCTGAGTAAATTGTACGCCATAAACCTTAATGAAACCTTAAGTGATTTTCTATTAGTAAATAGCTAAGTGCTAACCCTGAAATAGTGATGTTTTAAATGTGTTGCTGAGCACAACTCATTACCCTTGTTATAAAGAAGTTTTCGTTGATATAAAGCCCAATAGTCGTGTCGTCTATGAGTTAAGGTTTTAAAAAACCAATGGATTTTCTGAGCTATAGGGCTTGCTTGTCATTTAAGATAAAATTATTTCTCTACCAAGTTCATGCACTCATGTTTTAAGGTTACCCCAATTTAGAAGACACATACCGATTTAAGCTGACTCCCTGTTCAGCAGCCTCTATCGCCAAGTGTCTGTGACGCTCAGGAGTGGTTCTTAACACAAACTTACCACTATATTTCCGATCCGCAATCGGTTCAGGTAAAGTTTCTCCATTGGCATCCATATCTTTAACAACATCTCCAACCAGGTCAATTAACCCCCTTAGTGCTTCATCTTGTTTATTGGCTAAGAACGATAGGCTTGGGAATTCAGCGCACAATGCAACATATTGCTGATCATCGGGCGACCAGGTAACTCGATAGGTGTAATGTTTGTAATTAACCATGTTCCATATCCTCCAGCTTTGTAACGGCCAATAATACTTGCTTGACCTGATAAACCTTTGCTTTGCCCCCTTTGGCCTTTTGTATGTTTATACGCGGATCTCCCGCCCATGGCATCTTATACACATAGTGACTACTACTTTTATTCCTGGGTTTGCCAAAATAGTGTTCACATACAGCAGACAGTTC
Organism: Gammaproteobacteria bacterium; assembly: GCA_028282045.1. Lineage (GTDB taxonomy): Bacteria > Pseudomonadota > Gammaproteobacteria > Francisellales > CACEW01 > JANQIS01. The sequence goes on along the minus strand of JANQIS010000007.1, from coordinate 2,892 downwards.
AGTGAATTTCACCTCCTGCGGCGATTTTCGCATTAAAGTAATTATTTTATTTATCTTATCCATTGTTTAATTATAGTACCATTAATGATACTAAGTCAATCTGTTAGATTGAGGGCTATGATGAAGAAGATGATTGTTATAGCGTTTTACATACGTCACACAAGCATGGGTTACTTGCCGCGTTGATTTTGGCATAAAGATAAAGTCTTGTGGTAATCCGTGCTTATCATCCTGGATATGTATGATCGGCAACGCATTTAAAACACTGCCAAATTTCCAGGCTAACTACCATTTCGCTCAGGGCTTAGTTACAATATCTCATTCGATGATAACGAACTCAACAACCATGAAAACACGCTTTGCTCCCAGTCCGACTGGTTTGATCCACATTGGTAATGCCCGCACGGCATTATTTAGTGCTTTATTAGCTGCTGGTAACCGGGGGACTTTTCTGTTGCGGGTTGAAGACACTGACATGGCACGCTCTGAGCAGATTTATAAACAAGAACTACAGCATGACTTACACTGGCTGGGACTTGCCTGGCAAGAAGGGGTTGATGTTGGTGGTGAGCATGCACCGTATTACCAGTCTGAGCGCATGTCGGTTTATCAAGCTTATTATCAGCAGTTGATTGACCAAGGTCGCGCTTTTGAGTGTTACAAAACTGAAGAAGAGCTTGAAGTGATGCGTAAAGTTCAGCGCTCCTCTGGCCAGGCGCCGCGTTATCCAAAAAACTGGCGCCAACAAAGCAAGACAGAAATTGCTGAGAAAAAGGCTAAAGGCATCAGGCCGGCGTTACGTTTTATCGTGCCAGACGGCGAGTTTGTTGAGTTTGAAGATCTGGTGAAGGGCAAACAACGTTTTGCTGCTGATGATATTGGTGATTTTGTGATTCGCAAAGCTGACGGTAGTCCATCATTTATGTTTTGTAATGCGGTTGATGATAGCCTAATGGGGGTGACACATGTATTTCGTGGTGAAGATCATCTGACTAACACACCACGTCAGTTGATGATTCTGCAAGCTTTGGGATTGCGTAAGCCAGACTATGGCCATACTGCCCTGATTCTGGGTCAGGACGGTGCACCATTATCTAAGCGTAATGGTAGCCGTAGCATTCAAGCCATGCGCGAGGCGGGTTTTTTACCATTAGGCGTGGTGAACTACCTGGCACGCTTAGGACACTATTATGCTAATACTGAGTTTATGAGCTTTGCGCAATTGGCCGCAGCGTTTCAGATTGAATCATTAGGTAGTGCCGCAGCGCGTTTTGATGAACAGCAATTGATTTATTGGCAAAACAAGCCGTGTCTCAGGCGGATAATCAGACATTATGGCAATGGATGGGGGGTGTGGTGCATACGTTGGTGCCCGAAGTGCAGCGTGATCTCTTTATTGAGACGGTTCGTGAAAATGTGACCTTTCCTCATGATGCGCTGGAGTGGGCTGAGCTGCTATTTGAAGATAGCTGGCAGTTATCAGATGAGGCCCAGGCGGTTGCCGCACAAGTTGGTAGCGAGTTCTTTGATATTGCCATTGATGCGGTTAAGGCCAAAGGTGCTGATTTTGCAGCGATAAGCGAGCTACTAAAGGCTGAGGGCTATCGAGGCAAAAGCCTATTTCAGCCACTACGTGTGGCGCTCACCGGGCAACTACATGGCCCGCAAATGGGTGGCATTGTTAGTTTGCTTGGTACGCAGCGATGTTGCCGGCGCCTGCAGACAGCCAAACCTCAATTCATCAGTTAAAGGACGCATATGAGCGAACTACAAATTTATAATAGCCTGACCAAACAAAAAGAACCTTTTATCCCCATTACACCTAATAAGATTCGCCTCTATGTATGTGGCGTGACAGTGTATGACTATTGCCACATCGGCCATGCGCGTACTTATTTGGCCTTTGACGTGATCATCCGTTTTTTACGTTCGCAAGGCTATGAGGTGACCTATGTGCGCAACATTACTGACATTGATGATAAGATTATCCAACGTGCCCAGACCAACGGTGAATCACCTGATGATCTGGTGGCACGCTTTATAAAGGTAATGTATGAGGACTTTGATGCACTCAATATCCTGCGTCCGGATGACGAGCCGCGTGCTACGCAAACCATCCCAGAAATGCTGCAGATGATCCAGGTGTTGATTGATAAAGGTTTTGCTTATGCAGCAGATAATGGTGATGTGTACTACCGTGTGGCGCGATTTAAAGCCTATGGCAAACTCAGTGGTCAGCATGTTGATCAGTTACGCTGTGGTGAGCGGGTCGAAGTGAATGAAGATAAAGAAGATCCGTTAGATTTTGTGCTGTGGAAAGCCGCCAAACCCGATGAGCCAAGCTGGGATTCACCCTGGGGTGCAGGCCGTCCTGGTTGGCATTTGGAGTGCTCATGCATGACGAAGAAAGTGCTTGATGAACACTTCGATATCCACGGTGGCGGTTCAGATTTGCGTTTTCCTCATCATGAAAATGAGATCGCTCAGTCTGAAGCAGCTAATGACGGGCCTTATGCTAATTATTGGGTGCATTCGGGTATGGTGCAGGTAAACACTGAGAAGATGTCAAAATCACTAGGTAATTTTTTTGTGATTCGTGATGTGCTGGCACAATATCCGGCTGAAGTCGTGCGTTATTTTCTTATCTCAGGGCATTATCGCAGTGAGATCAATTATTCCGACGATAATCTGCAGCAAGCCTGGAATGCATTGCGACGCTTGTATACTGCATTGCGTGATGCACCAGAGCATGGAGCACAATTGGTGCCAGAGTATATCGAGCGCTTTAACACGGTCATGTTGGATGACTTTAACACACCGGAAGCATTGGCTATATTGTTCGACCTGGCGCGTGAGGCTAATCGCGCTAAAGATCAGGGAGCGTTACAGCAA
>JANQIS010000257.1 GCA_028282045.1 Gammaproteobacteria bacterium | reverse complement strand
GCACTGGACCCGCTTGAAGGCACCACCATCACGGCAACCGGTGGCCCTAACGCACTGGCAGTGGTCGCCATGGCAGAAGCCGGTGGGTTTTTAAATGCCCCCGATACTTATATGGAAAAAATTGCTGTGGGTGGCGGTTTGCCGGAGGGTGTTATTGATATTAATGACACACCAGCCAACAATGTTAAGCGTGTTGCTCAAGCCAAGGGTATGCACGTTGACGATCTTGTGGTGTGTATTTTGGATCGCCCTCGGCATCAAGAACTTATTCAAGCCGTGCGCGCTACCGGCGCACGTATTTGTTTAATTACCGATGGTGATGTTTCCGGTGTAATTGCCACCGCTCAAGATCATAGTGGAATTCACCTGTACATTGGTACCGGCGGTGCACCCGAAGGGGTGCTCGCAGCCGCTGCGCTGCGCTGTATCGGCGGTCAGATGCAGGGTAAATTAGTGTTTCGCAATGCTGATGAGAAACAGCGCGCACAACGTCTGGGCATTACCGATTTTGATTGTGTATACCATCTGCATGATCTGGCCAACGGAGACGTTATGTTTGCTGCAACCGGTGTCACCAGCGGCGCTATGCTAGAGGGGATAAAACACAACAGCCACGGCGCCACCTCACAGAGTATGGTAATGCGCTCTAAAACCGGCACGGTGCGCGTGATCAATACCAGTCATAAATTATAAAGGCCACCGCACACAACCACACCCAAGTAAACCGCATGGCGGCAATAACACAGCAGCCTTTGATAGTTTACTGCGACGCTTGGTGCTCCGGTGGCAAACTCAACCAGTTACCTTGCTGATGGACGTTGGTATTATGCTGTACCGGCGCGGCGCTATTATGCATTTGCGGCATCGTCGTTGACGGCGCCCCCATAGCGGATTGAGGCAGCGCATTCGTCGTTTGCATTGGCGGTGTATAAGGGTTAGCAACGGTTGAATGGGTTGTCAGCCCTGCTTGTGCTGCCATATTCTGTTGTGCAGGCTGACCGGCTGATGAACCGACAGAGATAACATTTACCACTTGTGCTTGACCCTGATTGGTATATTGCCACGCTCGGGCATAGTAGAACTTCAGTGTCGTAACCTGCGGGCCGGTAAACATGGCCGGATTTACATGAAAAGTGAATACGGCTTGGCCGCCGGCACCAATAAGCTGCGTATGCGGTGCTTGATATGAGTAACTCAGCAACGTGAGCAGACTATGATCGTAACCACCCAATATCCAACTATAGCCCGTCGTAGCATTAGCATTCAATCTCACGGTAATCGTAGTTTGACCCTGCTGGACGATCATGGTCTTGGGCGCCGGCGCTGATTGCTGCGCACCAGGCATTATATGATGATTGACTGTTGGCACAGTATTATTGGTCGCCGGCATCACCGCTGATGGCATTGCCTGCGTGTTATCGCCAGTGCCAGGCATCGGTATCTGTGATGGCGCATGGTACACCACCGGTGTCGCTGCAAAAGCGTTTATGGCCAGTGCTGAACCCAGTAATACAAAGAGTGATTTCATCATGGTGTCCTTAATTAATCGATTGTGAATAACGCCGTTTTCGGGCGCCGGCTTCATTTGTCAAACACTCCTGGCACTCCCATTTACCACCGGTAAACTGTGTTCCAGTTTGTTTGGCTGCCCTCGCTATCATCTCAAAACTGTCACCATTCACAACCCCCTCATCAAACATTTTGCCAGGTTTGACACCGAACAGGGGTATCCTTACCAACACAAACACCCATTGCTAATCAACCCCAGCTTGGATATTACGCGACAATCACTTTGCCATCAGGCTTACACAATAGTGTTGGCAACATATTCAAATTTAACAAACGAGCGGACCTCTATCATCAGTCGATACATAAGCATCAGTAAGACTATCATAGTTACCTGAAGGACTTACTGTACCATAAGAACGGGGGCCAAAAGCCAAAGCATCTCCATTAATTGCATAGCTTTCACCTGAGTTGGCGCCCTCAACGACAACGTTAGAGGGATTATCAGCAGCATTACCATGACCTACCGTACATGCCTCCAAAACCTTGGTTAAAGCCTTGATAATAAGCGGGCCGGCATTAGTAGTAGCTGAAATCAATGCACTAGCATTGACCAAACCCGAAGCTGCCTGCTCAAATATTGCCAGAAAATCTATCCATGCAGATGAAATATCCAGAAGGTTGCTCAACCAACACAGCTCACCAGCAGGCGTACATTGAAGTGCTGCTGAAACCGCAACACCAAAACCTGCCATAGAGTAATAACCGCCATAGCTCAATGCACCTATTGTTATTACTGTGAGAAAACCACTAAGCATTTTACTGCTCGTGGGACCAAAACCCATATATTGCTCAAAAAAATTACTCAAACCTTCATATAATGCTTCTATCCTACCAGGGATACTGCTTATTGCCTGGCAATAAAAGAGTACCGTAATAATAGACCCTATAGCACCAAAAGCTGCTGCAAAACTTCCACCCACATAAGAACCAACCGTCAAATGATCAGACACCATTTTAGGGATTGAAGGCATTGAGAAAAGACTCGCTGTGTCCCCCATCCAAATACTGACCAAAGGAGAAAATAAGACCAACCCCACGCCGCCCATGGCTAAATTACCTCTCCATGATCGGTTATTGTCAACCAAACCAACAAGCCTGGTTGCAGCATAATTTACAAACGCCAGACTTATCGGTACTGCCCACTTAACAGGTTGGCCATGAACCAACTGTGCTGTTAATGCACCGGAGGCCGTTAACCCAGCAACCACCACCACAGCTAATGTAGGTCGTTTACAGCTCTCTGATAAGATAGCAAAAGCAAAAAATGGGGATTTTATTAGCTCAAATGAATAAAATATCGCCATATTACACCCAAATGACACTATGGCGGAGCCAATACCCGCGGATAAATTACCTTTCTCTATTTCCTTTATCAAATTATACATAGCCATAGGAGCAGCCGCGACCACACCCCCAATCAATTTTACTATGTGCTTTCCATTAGACCACTCGTACCAAGCCTTAGTTCTTGGCGAGCTGTCAAGGATAGTCTGGATCCTATCGATAGCAATAATTTCATCACCACTCTCACTCTCATCATCATGGGCTAACATAACAATCTCCTTTTACACTGAATAAACTGATCGTTGCCCAACGGTAGCCTTTTGGGTGCTCGACACCCATTCGTACAATTAACATAGTAACGATCAGTAGCCGATATGCAGCTTCGCCCCATATGTGCGCGCATAGAGCTGTTATGGTTTTCTTTTAAGCACCGTGTCTCGAGCAGAAAAATACTGATAAAGATTACTGCATAGCTGCCATTAACAGTCAATCTTTTGGTTGGAAGCATTTTAAGAGGCTGTTCGTGTACGACTTAGCCAAATAAGCTCATACACAACAGCATCGATGCTATGATTGCAATTCACTCTTTCATGATTTATTCTAAATCATAATACTTGTTTTATTACTCAATAATAACACAGATTGTTTGCAACATTTAACTCAGGAGCACTGATTATGTCAAAGATTTTTATTAACATCCCTGGTATTACCGGCAGCAGCGAGGTCAAGGGTTACGAAGGTTGGCTTGACGTTGATAGCGTTGATATGGATGTGACACGTCAAGTGTCTATCTGCATCGGCCAGGTACACAGCCGCGAGACCGGATTACCACAATTCTCTGAAATAGTCGTTCACAAGCCTTTAGATCATGCCAGTCATCAGCTATTTGCTTATGCTTGCAGCAGTAAGGTTATTAGCACACCGGTAGAGATTCATGTTTGTTCTAATGAACCTGAATATTAACCTTATTATCAATACATTTTGGAAAACGTCAAAATCAGCCAGTACAGACAGCGTAGTGCTACCGGCACCTTGCCTGGCGAGCGCTTTAACCTGAACTACACTCAAATCGAAATGGTTTCAACGCTCAAAAACTCACCGGAACGAGTTGGTTATGATTTGCAGCATGCTAAGCTCTTGTAGGCACACAAGTGAGCAAGTTTCTACTCTTTGGCGTGGCACTGCCTTGCAGCATATTAGCTGCTGCGGGGATTACGCTGGCGTTTTTTATCCATCGCCTAACCTCAAGC